>CAVBFV010000140.1:0-8096 GCA_963594575.1 Lachnospiraceae bacterium
GATATAGGAATGCCATGAGTGGCATTTTCTATAAATCTCTCGGGAGAGGCTGGCTGTGAAGCTCGCCTCTCTTTTTTTTGTCTTTTTATTTGCGTATCTGATATTTTATTCGTAACTTCGCACCGTCTAAAGTAATATGGCTATGGAAGAGATAAGAAAATACCCAGTAGGAATGCAAACTTTCTCTGATATACGAGAGGGTAATTATGTGTACGTAGATAAGACAAGGTATATTGTCGATTTCTTGCGTAATGGTTCTAAATATGTGTTTCTGAGTCGTCCAAGACGATTCGGTAAGTCGCTTTTTGTCTCTACGCTCCAGGCATATTATGAGGGCAGGAAGGAACTGTTTGATGGTTTGGCACTTGGAGAATATGAGAAAGAATGGGTGAAACGTCCTGTTCTTCACTTCGACATGAGTACTGCCAAAAATCAGACACCCGAAGGGTTAGAAGAGATGCTGGGCTACATGCTTTCAGAATACGAGCAGGTCTATGGACGTGACGAATTGGCGGTGCAGCCGAGCCAGCGTTTGCAGTCTTTGGTAAAGCGTGCCTATAAGAAGACGGGTCAAAAGGTGGTCGTTTTGATAGACGAATATGATGCTCCTCTCTTGGATGTCGTGCATGAGAAGGAAAGTTTGATGCCATTGCGCTTGGTTATGAGGAAGTTCTATAGCCCATTGAAATATCTCGACCCTTGGCTGGAATTTACCTTTATCACGGGTATCACCAAGTTCTCTCAGTTGAGTATCTTTAGCGAGATCAATAATTTGGATAATATCAGCATGTTCGATCAATATTCTGCTATCTGTGGTATCAGCAAGACAGAACTACTGACGGCGATGAAGCCTGATGTTGAGTTGCTAGCCAAGTCTTTGGGAAAAACTTTTGATGAAACGGTTGTCGAGTTGAGTTCATATTATGATGGTTATCATTTCAGTAAAAAATCAGAAGATGTGTTTAATCCGTTTAGTCTGGTTAAAGCGTTGAGAAGTAAAGAAATAGCAGCTTATTGGTTTAGTTCAGGTACTCCTGCATACATTATCAACACTTTACGCAAACATCATGTGGGGGTGATGGATATAGAACAGAAATCCGTAGGGGTGGATGATTTCGATGTCTCTCCTGAGCAGATGACTTCTGCTTTACCATTGCTTTATCAGAGTGGGTATCTCACCATCAAGAAGTATAATCCTATCTTGCAGAGCTATCAGCTGGATTATCCAAACAAGGAAGTGCGTGTAGGAATGGTTCATTTTTAATTTGATGGGTGCTTACATCTTGGTGGAGGAGGATAGTGCAATAGGCAGAGCCGATGCTGTTCTTCACATGCCGGATACAATCTATGTGATGGA
This sequence comes from Lachnospiraceae bacterium, assembly GCA_963594575.1. Classification (GTDB taxonomy): domain Bacteria; phylum Bacteroidota; class Bacteroidia; order Bacteroidales; family Bacteroidaceae; genus Prevotella. The sequence goes on from CAVBFV010000140.1 coordinate 1,358, forward strand.
ATTGAAGTTTGATAAGACGGCTGAGGAAGCTTTGCAACAGATTGATGACGAAGGCTATCTCATTCCTTATTCAGCTGACGGCAAACGAATGGTAAAAGTTGGAATCAACTACGATAGCCAGAAGCGAACCATTGGTCAATGGAAGATAGCAGAAGGATAAATATTGCTTTTTGTTACTGTTTAAACGAGTGACATTGTATAACACTTTACGAGAACAGGTCTGTAATGGAGAAAAATGACTGTTGGATGCAATATTATCCCTTGTTTCTTGTTATTATGATATACAAACTGTTGTGGAAATGAAAAAGAAAATAGTTATAATGATGGTGCTGCTGCTTGCTGTTGTGGGAGCAAAGGCACAAGACGTGGAGAATCCGGTAGGCAGATTCTCGGTAATTCCTCGTATCGGTGTAACTCTGGCTAACTGGAGCGGGTTGACTCTGGAAACTTTGGAGGGAACCTCGCTAGAGTCTAAGTATCAGGCTGGATTCATGGGCGGCGTAGATGTGGAATATCGCATAAATAAGAGCCTGGGTATTACGCTGGGTGCTTATTATGCCCGACAGGGTATGCGATTCCCTGACTGCGAGTTGACTAAAAATGCTGACAAAGGGGAATATACAGGTATTAAGAATCATCATGTGAACCTCGATTATATCCAGGTGCCACTGATGCTGAAGGCTTATCTTGTAGAGGGCTTATCGTTGAATGCAGGCGTTCAGGTGGGATTCCTTTGTGGCGACGGCAAGGTTAAAAGAGAGGAAACCGAACTCCAGAAGGATAAGAATGGGTCGATTACATACAAGGAAATGCAGGAAACCGAAGCTCCTTGGCCTGCCAAGAAGGTGGATGTGGCTATTCCTTTGGGATTGAGTTATGAATATATGAACGTGATTCTGGATGCCCGATACAACGTGAGTCTGACGAAGGCTAGCAAGGGCGATTGGGATAAGTGCAAGAATAAGGCTCTGACCTTTACTGTAGGTTATCGCTTTACATTATAAAAGAATATTTGGATAGAAATAAGAAAAGCCTCAAATCCGCAAAGGATTTGAGGCTTTTACCTTATCTGTTAATCAGATGATTATATGATTCTTTATCCTACCTGGCTTCCTGGCTTAACCTTGCCAAGGAGAGAAGTTACATTCAAAGAGCCGTCGAAGTTGACTGCACTCAGAATCATACCCTGACTCTCGATGCCCATCATCTTGCGAGGAGCAAAGTTGGCTACGAACAATACGTCCTTGCCAATCAGCTGCTCTGGCTCGTAGTAGGCTGCGATACCTGAACAGATAGTGCGCTCTACGCCAGAACCGTCATCGATGGTGAACTTCAGGAGTTTCTTAGACTTCTTCACCTTCTCGCAGTTCAGGATGTGACCTACGCGGATATCGAGCTTTTCGAAATCATCGAAGCTAACCTCTGGCTTGATAGGAGCAGCCTGATAAGAAGCCTCCTCGTTAGCCTTCTTGGTATCAGCGAGCTTCTGGAGCTGTCTTTCGATAACCTCATCCTCAATCTTCTCGAAGAGCAACTCTGGCTCACCGAGCTGGGTACCAGCCTTGAGCAAATCTGTGCTGCCGAGCTGAGTCCACTCGAAGTTAGGCATGTTGATCATCTTGCGGAGCTTCTCTGAAGAGAATGGCAAGAATGGCTCGAAGGCGATGGCGAGGTTGGCAACCAGCTGGAGGGAGATGTTCAGGATGGTCTCCACACGCTTAGGATCGGTCTTCCAAACCTTCCAAGGCTCACATTCTGTGATGTATCTGTTACCGATACGAGCCAGGTTCATAGCCTCTTTCTGAGCCTCGCGGAACTTGAATACGTTGAGATACTGCTCAACCTTCTCCTTCACGTCCTTGAATTCAGCGATAGCCTTCTCGTCTACCTCCTGCAATTCACCACAGGCAGGAACTACACCGCCCCAATACTTCTTGGTGAGCTGGAGGGCACGGTTTACGAAGTTACCATAAACGGCAACCAACTCAGAGTTGTTGCGCTCCTGGAAATCCTTCCAGGTAAAGTTGTTATCTTTGGTCTCAGGCGCATTGGCTGTCAATACATAGCGCAATACATCCTGCTTGCCTGGCAAATCTACGAGGTACTCGTGCAACCATACAGCCCAGTTGCGGGATGTAGAAATCTTATCGTCTTCCAGGTTCAGGAACTCGTTGGCTGGTACGTTATCTGGCAAGATGTAGTCGCCGTGAGCCTTCAGCATGGTAGGGAAGATGATGCAATGGAATACGATGTTATCCTTACCGATGAAGTGAACGAGACGGGTCTCAGGATCCTGCCACCACTTCTGCCATGTTCCCCACTTTTCAGGATGAGCATCGCAGAGTTCCTTGGTGTTAGAGATGTAGCCGATAGGTGCATCGAACCAAACGTAGAGCACCTTGCCGTCTGCTCCCTCTACTGGAACAGGAATACCCCAATCCAGGTCGCGGGTCATCGCACGTGGCTGAAGATCCATATCCAACCAGCTCTTGCATTGGCCGTAAACATTGGTACGCCACTCCTTGTGACCTTCCAGAATCCACTTCTTCAACCAATCCTGATACTTGTTCAATGGAAGATACCAGTTCTTGGTAGGCTTCTTTACGAGACCATGACCAGGGTTGTTCTTGTTGGTAGGGTTGATAAGCTCCTCTGGAGAAAGGGTAGCACCACATTTTTCGCACTGGTCGCCATAAGCACCCTCTGCACCACAGCGAGGGCAAGTACCTACGATGTTACGGTCGGTAAGGAATTCGCCTGTTACCTCGTCGCAGAACTGCTCCTCGACCTTTTCTTCCAAAACGCCCTTGTCATAGAGTGTGCGGAAGAAATCAGAAGCAAACTTATTGTGAGTTGGTGAAGTGGTACGGCTATAAACATCAAAAGAGATACCGAAATCCTCGAAACTCTTCTTGATGAGGTTATGATAGCGGTCAACTACCTCCTGTACGGTAATTCCCTCTTTCTTGGCACGGATAGTAACAGGTACGCCGTGTTCATCGCTACCGCCGATGAAGACAACATCCTGCTTCTTGAGGCGGAGATAGCGAACATAGATATCGGCTGGCACGTAAACACCTGCCAGGTGACCGATGTGCACACCACCGTTGGCATAAGGCAAAGCCGCAGTCACGGTAGTACGTTTAAAGTTCTTTTGTTCCATATTAGCTAATATATTTTTGTTATTTGGCTGCAAAATTACAAAAAATGTTGGAGATAAGAAAGGAATCTCGTCGCTTTTTCTTTCTTTTATATATAATAAGGTGTAAAAAGCAGGGCACTTCAGCGTTTTTATGGTACGGAAAGGGGAGGACTGGATACGAAAAAAGGCTCTTTGCATCTCTGCAAGAGCCTCAAATCTTGTACATTTCCCTCAGACTCCTCCCTGATAGGATTGTACCTAACATTATCATTTACCTTTCTAAGAACGATTATTCGTTCTGACAACTTATGTTGTTGACCTTTTACAATCTAATTACCTTAGTATGTAGAAAACTTCTTCCTTATATATTTTTATCTATAGAGATATTTCTTACATTACGTTCATGTAGGCAATAACGGCCAACTCTGCGAGAAGAATTACGAAACCAATCTTCTTTACTGCGTCTGTAATTTTAAAAATGCAATCCATAATCTTAATAGTTTTTGTTGTTAATAATTGAACCAGCGTTGTGCTAGCTTTCTTTTTACGGTTGCAAAGGTAATGCATTTTTTTATCCCAAATAGGGTAAATTTTAGCAGAAATAGTGATTTTTGTAACTTTAAAAGCTAATAAAAAACAAATATTACACCTAAGCTGATAAAAATTACCCCGTATTGGACGATTTTGTTATTCGCTTTTATCTGATTTTTGTAGCATTTTTGTTTTCATGGGGTAATATTTTTGTAATAACAAAAGAAAATAGCCATTCTAAAACAGTTTTGTAACTATTACAGAATGGCTATTTCTTCTTTTTTCTCTCTTTTTTCTTTATAAATCCAACTTTTTAGGGTGAATGATAGGAAAAAATTAGATTTTTATCCTTATTATAGATGTCCTCTTTCTGCCCAATCGCCTCTGTCGAGGGTTCTGTATCCCACGGCTTCTGCTATATGGTCAGGCTTGATCTGCTCGCTTCCTGCCAAATCAGCAATGGTTCGTGCCACTTTCAGTATTCTGTTGTAAGCTCTTGCTGACAACGAAAGCTTCTCCATTGCCATTCGGAGCAGTTCTATGCCTTGTTCGTCGGGTTCGGCAAACTGATGAATCATTCTTTCAGTCATCTGGGCGTTGCAATGGATTCCTTTATAGTCTTTGAATCTTTCAGCTTGAACTTCTCTTGCCTTGATGACTCTTTCTCTTATCTTGGCACTTGGCTCACCTGGTGCTGCCTTCGAAATGTCCTGGAAAGGAACAGGACTAATCTCGCATTGGATGTCGATGCGGTCGAGTAACGGACCCGAAATCTTGTTCATGTATCTTTGAATCTGACCTGGCGTGCAGACACAGCGATGTGTCGGATCACCATAATATCCACATGGACAAGGGTTCATACTTGCCACAAACATGAATGAACATGGATAATCTGTAGAATATTTCGCTCTGCTGATGTTGATGTGGCGGTCTTCCAAAGGCTGACGGAGTACTTCCAGGGTGGTTTTATTGAACTCTGGGAGTTCATCACAGAACAGAACGCCATTATGAGCCAGCGATATTTCTCCAGGTTGTGGTGAGGTTCCACCGCCTACCAGAGCCACTTGAGAGATGGTATGGTGAGGAGACCGGAACGGGCGTTGGGAAATGAGTGATACATTCTTACCCAGTTTGCCTGCGATGGAGTGAATCTGTGTTGTTTCCAGACTCTCAGAGAGCGTAAGGGGAGGGAGAATGGACGGCAAACGTTTTGCCATCATCGATTTTCCGGAACCTGGAGGACCTACCATGATCAGGTTGTGTCCGCCAGCCGCTGCCACTTCGAGTGCTCTTTTCACGTTCTCTTGACCGCGGACATCGGAATAATCGTATTCACAATGTGCCTGATTATCGTAAAATTCCTTGCGGGTGTCGACAATGGTAGGAGAAGGATTACTTCTGTCGCTCATGAATTGTATGACTTCGAAAAGCGTTTTCATGCCGTAAACCTCAAGATTGTTTACGACAGCCGCTTCCCGGGCGTTCTGTTCCGGCACAATCAGTCCCTTAAAGTGCTCTGCTCTTGCTCTGATAGCTATCGGCAGGGCACCTTTAATAGGCTGGAGCGTACCGTCAAGGCTCAGCTCGCCTACCATCATGTACTCTTTCAGATGATCTTCGGGAATGTTGTTGTTGGCACCTAGAAGTCCGATTGCAAGTGGCAAGTCGAAACTGCTGCCCTCTTTCCGGAGGTCAGCTGGAGCCAGATTGATGGTGATGTCGGCTATCGGAAATTTGAAGCCGCTATACTGGAGAGCTGCTGAAATTCGGTTACGGCTCTCCTTGACCGCCTCGTCGCCTAAGCCTGTGAGGTGGTACATAACGCCTCTGTTGAGGCTTACTTCTACGGTTACAGTAGTTACTTCTAGTCCGTTAACTGCTGCACAATATGTTTTTACTAACATATAGGCGTGCTTTTTATGGGTTATTGACTAGCTCGAAAGTATTTATTTTAGCAGTTGGTCGAGCTTATTGTAAAGCTCTTGCTTTTTCATGCCTCGGGCGATGATTTTACCATTTTGAAGTATGATGTTGTCAGGAAGGTTTCCCAATCCCAACTTCTTCAAAGTCTTGTCTTCCAGCATTTCGCCGTTGCAGATGATAGGGCATGCGATAGAGTCGCGCTTGATGTTGTTCTTGCATTCGCTCTTGCTGGCATCCAGACAGAAAGCCATCAACTTGAGTTTGCCGTTCGATTTCTTCTGACGGCTCTTCAGTTCGCGCTGCATGTCCTGGCTGTCATAATTATAGGTAGCCCAGGTGTAGAGTACGGCAACCGGAGCGCTGCTCATTTCTGTACTAGAAACGAGTTTTCCGTTGATATCGTATGCTGTAAATGAAGGCAGGCTTGCACCGGTGCCTACATTCTTCATGGTTTCTGCCAACTGCTTCATCTTAGCCAACTGTCCGTTTTTAGGCTGTTCTTTCTCCACGATATTGATAAGGGAGAGCGCCTTGCGGTAATCGGGTTGTGTAGAAGTGATGAAATATTTTCTGATCAGATAGATGCTGACCACAGAATTCGGATGTTCTCTGACGAAGTCTTCAGCATGCTTTTTAGCCTCTGGTGGTGTATCTTTCAGGATACTCTGGCGGAATTTTGTCATCAGTTCGTTGTCCTTGGTTCCGCTTACTTCCATCTCTTTAAGGTGCGAAGCATCAGCCTTGATTTCTACAGATTTGCCTGATTTAGCGAAGATAGGCTGCTCAGAGAAATTAGGGAAAACAAGCATAATGGTAAAATCTTCCTTACATTCGGTTTCAAAAGTGAAACGACCGCCTTCTACCTTGATGGTGTCAACGCCTTCGAAACCCCCGTCAGGACTGTATACATAAAATTCGCCTTGATTCATGTTGAGAAATTTGCCTTCAAACTTAAAGTGCCCACTGCTAACACCACATGATGTTAAGACCAGCGTAATGAATAAAATGAGGATGTAAGCAAATTTTTTCATAAGGAAAAACTTTAAGGTGCCGCGAGCGGGACTCGAACCCGCACAGCCATTACTGGCCAAGGGATTTTAAGTCCCTCGTGTCTACCAATTCCACCATTGCGGCATGGTAAAC
>CAVBFV010000141.1:0-8009 GCA_963594575.1 Lachnospiraceae bacterium
TGCAAATCCCCTTTATACCTTATTATATATAGACGTTTTAGTATTCGTATAGCTTGATGTGGAGTATTTTATTGTCTCCACATGAGATGCGGGCATGGCGCCCCTGATGGTCCTGATCGCCATTATCACGACGGATAAACTGTAATTTGCCGTTTTTGTCTACTTCAACCTGGTCAACATATCCGATACCGATACGCTTGCCTTTGAAAGTAGCGGTTTGTTTCTTTGTTTCGGTTCCACCGTTGTCAACAAATCCGTCCTCACCGAGTTTCTTTTCTTCAGCTTGCGCTTTTTCTGTCTTGCTTTGGAAGACTACGACGATTCCATTACCAGCTATGATGTATTCGTTCTTGGCTAGTTTCACAATCAAGCCACCGCCTTCAGGCCATTTACTTCCATCTGTAGCACGTGGATCCCATGGTAGCGTGAAGAAGTGGCGGCAAGTCATGGTGATATCGCCATCTTCGATGATGCGTTCTTTGTCTTTCTGGTCGAAGAGTAATCCCCAGTTTTTGCCCTTTCCCTGATGCTGAAGCAGGATAGGAGAGAGTTGGTCGATAACCTTATATGAACGTCTGAGACTGTTCTTCACCTTGTAGTTAGCTTCATCGAGAGCAAACGGACTGAAACTGATGGCATCTGTTTCGCCGAAGGTATAATATGCCTTTACGCCGCTATTGGCATCGCACTTCACTTCTGGAGTGAAGAAAGGATTGTCGGCACGCTTGTATTTCTCTACCCATCCCTTGTAACCTGTATCATAGATATCTGGTGCAAAGATGTCGATACTTGGTGCACCGCATTTCCAGATATCAATCAGATGGGCAAGTGGTCCGGCAGAAGGATATTCGCCTGGTTTTCTGCCACGACTGTTCATTGCTGCATTTACATACATCGGAATATTGTAGATGGCTTTGCCTGCTGAGGCTAGCTGCTCTACATACTTGGCATAATAATATGCCTGGAATTTCTCGTCAGCATAACGGTCTGTTCCGAAAACTTCTGCCCATGTACCTTTCTTCTTGAACTTGAGTGCTTTGAGCAATGAAGCAGGAACGGGTTGTCTGTAAGCTTTTTCGGCAAGAGGTGAATGGTCGCGGGCAGATTCGAGCATGCCGATTTCGTTTTCTACCTGCATCATGATAACGGTATTCTCCTGGCTGTCTACTGCTTTAATGTGCTTCATCAGTTCGCAGAATGCTCGCTTGTCTGCTTGAAGCAGGTTATCGCTGAAGGCTGTGCATATCTCTAATGGCTTGCTGTTCTCTGTGAGTGAACGAGGGAAACGCTTGGTGTTTTCCTTTACCCATAGTGGAGCATAGCAGCTCATGGAGTTCTTCCAGGCACCGAACCATAGGAAGACAATCTTCAAGTCATGCTTACGGGCAGTTGTGATGACGCTGTCTACAAGTGCAAAATCATATTTGCCCTCATTAGGTTCTACAAATTCCCAATATGCAGGAACGAAGACAGAGTTGACTCCGCTATTCTTCATCTGTTTCAATGCTTTCCTGATGTCGGCAGGACTCGTTGCGGCAGAGTTGCTCAACTCACCAGCCAGGAGAAGCATCGGCTTGTCATTGACAACAAGCTGGGTTGCAGAGCCTTGCTTCTGCAGTTTCACTCCAGCTTGTATGTTGATGCAGCATAATAATGCAAGAAAAGATAATACAATCTTATTCATAAATCTTCATTTTAGAAAAGGTTTGAAAATACTTAAGACAGGTATTGCGCCATTCCTTTGCATTCTCCAACTGTACATTGAGTAATGAATCGGTATGTTGCCATTCCTGCTCATGTCCCTTCATATACTGCTTGGCTGAGGTATGCCAGAAGTCGCGGTAAACTTCTACCATCGCCACACCCATGTTGTACTTCATGCAGAGTTCCCGCCAGAGGGTGCTGCCTGATTTCATCTTGTAAGTCCAAGGCACATGGTGGAACCAGAGAAGATATTCTTCAGGACAGGTCTCGATGTTATCATACAGACTGCGATATGGTTCTGGGTACTGACCGACAGCATCTGTGCCCTTGGATGAACGGTCGAAACCTACGCCCTGTGCATCTGCCTTGTGATAGTAGACCGGACACCATTCCAAAGGATAACTTGCGATGAAACCATCAGGCTCAGGACCGTAGTGGTGGTCGAACTTGAAGATATGGTGCAAACCCAAAGGCATCATATAGTTGACGCAAGCTTCGCGGGAAGTCATCATCATCATCTCTACAGGTTTGGTGAACTTCTCGTCCTGGTTTTCGTAGGTCTGTACGAGCCATTCATGAGCAATCTCTTCAGCTGTAAGTGAAGGATTCCATGCCAATCTGCCGAAAGCATACCAGTTAGCCTGAGAGAACGGATGACCGCACCAGTTGGCATCATCACCGATATTGGCTACACCTGAGATTCCAACCAGTCTGTCTGGATTAACAAAGCCAAAGAATTCCTTCCACATAGGAGCGAGATAGGTGAGGTGCTTAGACTGACCAAGATATTCCTGGGTAATCTGAAGTTCTGCTATCTGTGGAGTCTGTTTGATGTTGTCGAAGATAGGAGCGTATGGCTCACGTGGCTGGAAGTCGAGCGGACCATTCTTTGATTGTAGGATTACGTTGTCGCGGAACTTGCCATCCATACCTTTGAATTCGCTGACAGCTTGCTTTACACGGTCTTCTCCCTTATGGTTAGCACCATATACAAAGCTTCGCCACATGATGATGCCTCCGTATGGTTTGACGGCATCGGCAAGCATGTTGGCTCCATCGGCATGTGTGCGGTGGTAGTCGCCAGGACCAGGCTGTTCTTCAGAATTGGCTTTTACGAGGAAACCGCCAAAGTCAGGGATGGTAGCATAAATCTCTTTTGCCTTCTTCTTCCACCACTGCTGAACCTTCTTATCCAGTGGGTCGGCAGTCTTGGTATAGCCCAATGCCATAGGAGAAGCGAAGTTGATGCTGAGGTATACCCGGATGCCATAAGGACGCAGGATGTTGGCGATGATCTTCACCTTATTAATATATTCTGCAGTCATCATCTTTGGCGATGCATTCACATTGTTGAGCACACTGCCGTTGATGCCCAAAGAGGCGTTGGCACGAGCATAGGTGATGAGACGGTCGTGCAGACTCTTGCTGATGCTGCCGCCCTTACCGTTTTTGCCGAGTTTGATTTCTTCCCATTTGAAGATGCTCTTTCCGGCATAGCCACGTTCGATGCTGCCATCGAGATTATCCCAATGGTTGAGGATGCGGAGACCCACTTGTGGCTTCTCGGTTTCATCGATAGCTTTGCTGAAGTTCTGCTGATTACCGCTACCAGTGTTGTAGGCATCGGTGTTCTGAAGTCGAATCAACTCGTAGGCACCGTAGAGCAAACCGATAGGATTGCTGGCGGTGATGGTTGCTTCGTACTGAATGTTGTCGCCCTGATGGGCAGGACGGGCGTAGATGTTATAGCCTTCGCCAAGATTCAGAGCCTTGTCTATCTTGAGCTCAACATTCTTGCCACGCCAGTTGTTTTCCAACTCCTGCTTGGCAATCTTGGCTGTTGCATCATCAGGCAACTGTGAGATGACTTGGCATGAGTTAGCATACTGCTTTCCGAGCCATAACTGTGAACCGTCACTCTGTGCAGAAACATGGAGTGATGTAAGTACCGTAAATAATAAAATGAGGTATTTCTTCATATCTTTGCAGACCGTTAGTTTGTATTGTTATTGTTTCTGCTGCAAAGATACGAAAAAATACCTTATTATCTTCTATTTGTTGTTTATTTCTCATTTCTCTTTGTTTCAGCATACTCGCTAGGCGACATGCCATAGTGTTTTTTGAACACGGTAGAGAAGTGGGTCTGGTTGTTGAAACCTACAGAGTAGGCTACCTGCGTGATATTGATCTGTCCCTCTTCGATGAGTCGTGCCGCCTGTTCCAGACGGAGGTTACGGATAAATTCTCCGGCAGAAACACCAGCAATCTCCTTCAGCTTACGGTGGAGCTGTGCACGGCTGATACCTACCTCCTCGGTAAGTTTCTCTACATTGAGGTCGGGATCGGCAAGGTGGGCATTGATATATTTCATCACGCGTTCCATCAGGGCATCGTTATTGCCCTTTACCTGAATCTGCTCAATCTTCGCCTTCTGGCCCTGTGCTCCGCTGTATTTGCCGCGGATGCGTCGCACATTATCTACCAGGTTGTCGATAAGGATATGCAACTCTTCCATGTCGAAAGGTTTTGCCAGGAAAGCATCGGCTCCTCTGCGAAGTCCCTCCAACCGGTGTTCCACCTCGCTCTTCGAGGTGAGCAGGATGACAGGAATATCGCTGATGTTGCTGTTGCTCTTGATGTTCTTGAGCATCGTGATTCCATCCATCTCCGGCATCATCACATCGCTTATCACGAGGTCGTACTTGCCGGTGAGCAGCATCTTCAAACCCTCCTTGCCGTTGCAGGCATGCTCAAAGCGGTACCAGTCGCTCAGTTCGGTCTTGATGTATTGGGCAATCTCGCTGTCATCGTCAACTATCAGGATATTGAAGTTGCGGTTGGCCTGTACTTTCTTTTTGGTAATCTCCTGCTCCTTCTTGTCTTCTTCTTCCAGTATCTCGCCTGGCTGCAGATGGCTGTTGCCCAGCGGAATGCTTACTTCGAAGCAGGAACCCTTGATGCCGTCGGTACGGTTGTAGGCCTTAATCTTGCCTCCGTGCATTTCTACAAACGCCTTACAGAGGTTGAGTCCGATACCGGTTCCTTCGATATGGAGACCGCTGCTGTTGTTTCCCTGGTAGAAACGTTCGAAGAGGCGGTCAGTCTTCTCTTCCTTCAGTCCGATGCCTGTATCTTCTACCCTGATGATGGCATTCTTTTCGTCTTTACCTATGATAACAGTAATCTCGCCGCCATCAAAGGTATACTTCATGGCATTGGAGAGCAGGTTGGAGATAACCTTGTCGAAGTTGATGCGGTCTATCCAAACCTTCAGCTTGCCTTTATCGCTGCTGAGGCTTTCGTCTTCTTTGAGCGAAAGGGTGATGTTGCGCTCCTGTGCATTGAAACGGTAGAGCGATACGATGCCATGCAGGAAATCCTTGAGCGGAGTCTCCTGACAGTGGAGATGCATCTGGTTCTTGTCTATCTTTCGCTCATCAAGTATCTGGTTTACCAGAAGCAGGAGGCGCTGGGCATTGCGGTCGATGGTATCGATATCCTGTTTGCTTTCGGCATCTGTTAATCTTGTTTTCAGCTTGTTGAGCGGTCCCATGATTAATGTCAGCGGCGAGCGGATATCGTGGGTGGCATTGATGAGGAACTGCATCTTGGTCTCTTCCAGGTCTGCCTTGCGGCGGCGCTCGTATGTGTAGATGACATACAGAATGACGCTTGCTATGATCAGGATATAGAGGAGATATGCCTCGGGTGATGCATACCAAGGGTCGCATACCTTGATGTTGATGATGGTAGGATTCTTGGAATATCTGCCATTGCTGGTAGCTCTTACTTCCAGCGTATAGTCGCCCGGTTTCAACTTGTTGAATGCTACGGCATTGGCGCCTTCATTGGTGCTGTTCCATTTACCATCGTTGATGCGGTATTGGAAACTTATATTATCGGTGTTCCTGTAGTTGAGCAGCGAGAACTCCAGAGTGAATGAATTCTGGGAGTAAGGAATGCTGAAGTCTTTAGCCATACAGTTGATTGGCTTTCCGTCGATGATGAAGTTGGTGAGATGTACATCTCCCAGTTCCATCTTCTTGGCCCTGACAACGTCAGGATAGAAGGTTGTGATACCATCACTGGTTCCGAAGGCGATAAGGTCGTTGGCGGTATGCATGGAAGAGCCCAGCACGTACTCACGGGTAGTAAGTCCGTTGCCGTTGATGTGGCCGATAAACTGTCTGTTCTTCTGTTCATACTGCCAGATGCCCATGGTTGTACTTACCCACAAGTCACCCTTCCGGTCTTTGATGATACTGCAAACCTGCTTGCCTTTCAACGCTTCGGCATGAGGAAAGTTCATCGTCTTGTTGTTCTTTCTGTCAAACAGATAGAGTCCTTCTTCGGTACCGATGATTATATCGCCGTTCTTACTTTCGCAGATACCATTCGCCTGTCTGTCTTTCAGAATATTGTTCCATCCGAAATCCTTGAAACTGAGCGTTCGGGTATTGAGACAGGAAACACCATTAGAGGTTCCTATCCATAAATGACCTGTATGGTCGAGCGCCATGCTTCGCACCCAGTCGTTGCAGAGAAATCCTCTGTTGCCTCTTTGCTGCATGTTCAGAACGGTAACCTTGCCGCTTTCTACATTATATATATATAGGCCTTTGCTGTATACAGAAATGTAAAGGTTGCCCTGTGCATCGTCGGTCATACAGTAGATGCCGGCACTGGTAAAGGCGAGTTTCTGCTGGTATGTACCTGTATGAGGGTTGTAGCTGTAGAGTGCGCTGCCATTGCTGATCCAGTAATCGCCACGTCGGTCTTTATAGATGATGCAAGTACCGGCAGGTGACTGGGGATGGGCGATAATCTTGCCTGAAGCATCAAAACAGAACACACCACTGTTCTGTACCGTACACCATGTTTCACCATTTTCGCCTTGTGCAATAGATGAAACACTGCTGCCGATGATGTAGTTCTGTGCAGAGAAACTCCAGCTGTTGAAAGCCTGCTGGCGCTGGTTAATCAGGTACAGACCTTTCTTGTAACAGCCTATCCAGAGATTGTTGTCCTTATCTTCGATGATATCGTTGACGAAGGCGGTAGCCAGATTGAAACTGCTGTTGCTGTTCTCCAACTGTTCTACCCTGTTGCTTCCCTTTCTGATCATGAGAACACCATGTTCTGAGGTGCTGATATAGAGGTTGCCTTCGTGGTCGAAGGTAGCATTGTTGATGGTTACATTATTCTGATAACCGCCAAAGTCGTAGCCGGCATCAGCGATGCGGCCTGTCCGGTAATCATAATAGACGATGCCATACATGCAGACGATGAGCATGGCCTGCGGACGATGTTGGATGAAAGCCACAGGTGCTCCGCATGGCGATTTGAAGTCTTTGCGCAGCACCTTGCCTTGTTTCTTGATGAAACGGGTGAAGATAGAAAGGTGGCTACTCTGCCAGAGATAATGATGCTTATCTTCGTAGATATGGGTAAAGAATACATCAGAATCGCGCTCAGCGTATTGCCTTTCCTGTCTGATAGCGAAAAGATGATCGGTTCCTTTCCGGGTATTTCTGTCTTTTACAGAATAGAGACCATATCCTGCTGTACCCAGCAGGATATCGCCATTGTGACTTTCTACCATAGAATAGATACGTGGCTTTCTGCCATCAGGAAACTGGAGACGGGCGAAATCGTTCGTCTCATAATTATAGCGCATCAGTCCCTTGGCACAACCTATCCACAGGTTACCTTTCTTATCTACCAGCAGGTCGGAGATAATGTTGTCGGTAATGGAGGTTGTGTCTTCTTCATTGTGCAGATAGTTGGTAAAGCGGTAGCCGTCAAACTTGCTGAGTCCGTATTCGGTTCCCACCCAGATATATCCGTATTTATCCTGCACAATGCAGTTGATGAGCGAACTTGACAGTTTGCCCGATGTGAAAAGTTCACCACTGTCTGCCCATACCATGAGCGAAATGATGATAGCCATAAATGCCGTGAGGCAATGTTTCGTATATTTCATAAGTTTCAGTTTGTTGCTTGTTTAAAATAGGTTGTTACGGCTGCAAAAGTAACAAAAAACAATGAAAGAAACAAATTCTAATGCAACAAAATGTTTCATTTCTTTTTGTTTCTTTATCTTTTTGCGCTCTTTTTGCAGGTATGAAACAAATAGAAAAGTAATGGTAACTATTAAATGCCTGTTATTTCATTACTTATTAGTAAATTTGCATCGTCAACAACAATAGAAACATTAAAAGCATCATAATAACAATGAATAGACAAACAATCAAAATCTTATCGCTGGCGCTCGTATTGGCTACGTCAAGTTCTGTAGCTTTTGC
>CAVBFV010000142.1:0-7999 GCA_963594575.1 Lachnospiraceae bacterium
AATATTTGCAAGGCTCATTCAGATTGAGAATAAGGCGAGAGGCAAGCACCTTGCGTGCATCATCCACTACCATGATGGTACGCCATGGAGTATGGCATGGGGTCTGCATGTGAGCCATGTTGCCTTGTGCATCAGGGGTAAGCTGAGAGGTGAACACGAGGTTCTTGTCATCGAGATTCAAATGCATGCAAGAGTAATCCACCAAAGCAGCCTCATGGATATTGAGATAAATGCCATCAGCTGTCTTCATCTGCAATGAGGTCTGCACACCTGTAGGTGAGAAGATGGTCTGCGAAGCATTGCTGCTCACTGCTCCTTGCAACAAACCTCTGATTTCAGAAAGCTTTGATTCTGTATAGTCATATTCCTGAGTATCATAATCACCAGGAATCCACCATGCCTTATGGTCACCATTCATCGCAAACTGCGTATGCTCTGCCTTGACCACGAAATAAGGAAGGAACTGCTGCTGAGGAAACTCATAGCGGAAACCTACACCATCGTTATAGACACGGAAACGAAGATTCATAAACCTACCATTGGAAGGCTTCTCCATCTCAACGAAAAGTTCGTTGTAATGGTTACGTATCTCTTTCTCCTCACCCCATACTGGTTGCCATGTCTCATCGAAGGTAGATGTAGAAGTCTTGTTGATGCGGAATTTATCCATCAAGGAGTTCTCCTCAGCCAACTCAATGCCCAATGTACTGGGTTTGATGACTTGTTTTCCCTTGAATGACACTTGATAAGTTGGAACGCCATCGCCTGTAAGCGAGAACTCCACACTCAGGTTACCATCTGGAGACGATACCTTCTGGGCAGATGCACTTGCAGTAAGGAGCATCATGCAACCTAACAAAAGGTGAGGTAACAGCCCCTCTAGACGAGAGAGGGACGTTACACATAGTTTATTCAGTTTACTTTTCATTTATTGTGATACAAAATTAGGTAAATTATATACTTTACTTGAGTCTTACGATCTTACAACCATGAGCAGGAATAGTAGCTGTGATAGAAGAGCCACTGCCTTCGTCCTCATGCTCCCAAAGGTCACGGATTTGTTTGGTGCCTTGTATGCCAAGCGTACTGAAATCAACTGTCACTTGGTCGGAGTTGTCATTGCGATTGAAGATACCAAGCACATAGTCGCCATTGGTCATCTGTCCATACCATATCTCATTGTTCTTGTCGTTGAGCTTGTCGCTGAGAGGCTTGCCCACGAAACCATCCTTGTTGAGGGCGAGCAACTCATCGTTGGTATAATACTTCATGTCATTGCCAATCGTAGATGGCAGGTCGGAGGCTGCGACTGGGCCACCAGCCATCAACTGCAAGGAAACTACCGTCTGCTTCTCTGCATCCGTATCGAATGTATTGAGGCGAATGAAGTCACCATCGAGAATCACCTTGTTGCGACCGCTGATATGCGACCAATAGGTAAATCCATCAAACATATTCATGCAGTTAGGCCATGTGCGATAAGACTTACCCTTGTCCTGGGCAGAGCAGTGCCACCAGCCACCAGTACCTGTATCTGCCACGATACGAATCATGTTACCATAAAGGCTCTCTACCTGTGCGTCGGCATACAAGTGAGGCATCACAAGTGAGGTGAAGATACCATATTTCTTGGCAGACTCAGCAATGTATCGCATGGCGAGTGCATAGCTCTCACGACCATATCCACGACCAGTGACACCGACGTTGCGATCCTGTCCATCCTCATACCAAGAGAGGAAGTCCATTCGGATGAACTCTACACCCATCTCCTTGTAATGCTTGAAGAAGCCATCGATATACTCCTTGCAACCGGGATTCTCGGCTACAGCCCAAGAGAAATCCATATCCTTGGCTGTAGGATGAGACAACTTGTCCTTATTCTCGCCATTATAGAAGAGGTCGTTGAAGGTATATTCCGTGCCTTCTATCTTGGTTTCTCTTGGACCATGAATCCAGAGAGGATTGTCGTAAACACCTAATTTCAAGCCCTTCGCCTTACACTTGGCAGCAATATCCCTGAGAGCCTGAGAGCCGTAATGGGTCATATAGCCACTCTCATCTTTGGCAAGCATAGGGATAAAACCATCCGTACAAATCATGTCATAGCCTGATGGCTTGAGTTGGGTGGCCACATAGTCGATAAGTTCATCCCATTGGTCGGAGGTAAGATCCATATCGTTGTTGCTTACACCTTTAGCGTTTTGCAACATGCAATACTCATATACACTCCAATAGAGAGGAGCCTTCACACCATCGTGGACACCTTCCACTACAGGAAGGTTGGATAGCTTGTGAGTAGACGGATAGTTCATTTCCACATCATTGGCACAAGAGCCAAACAGAGAAACGGCAGCTATCGCCAAGGAAAATAATATTGATTTTTTCATTGTTCTAATCGCTTTAATTGATTATTTCTTTACCACCTTTATCGTTTTGTTGTTGATGTCAATGGTGATTTGATAAGTACCTGCCTCTGTTACTTTCCACTGGTCGTCAGGACTTGCCTTGAAGACCATATCTGAAGCCGAAACTCCACTAGCATCTACTGTGACATTGGCAGAAGAAGGACGATAGAAAGGAGCGTTGTAATCTTTCTCCTCACTCATCTTAAATGTACCCTCCGTGAGTTGACCTTCCCATGTAAATACATCCTTGTTAGATGCATCCTGGGTAAACTCTTGCGCCTTGTCCCAAGGCCAACCACCTGCGGTAGCATCACCTATCATATAGATATGTGTTTCTTTCTGAAGCTCACCCAAGAACTCTGACCTGATGGTCCAGTGCTCAAGATCCAAGGTTAAGCGATACTTGCCCTGTACCTCTACTTTCCACTTGTTGTCGTTACCACCAGCGTAATATTCGAACTTCTCGTCCTCTACACCATCCTTGTTAATCTTGACACCATCTGAAGGGCAGTGGATGAAGGAAGCACCCCAATCTTTTTCGCCACTAAATTTCAATTCACCTGTCTTTAATTCTCCTTCGTATACAAAGATGTAGTCAGAACTCTTCGTAAGTTCAGTTGCCTGTTCCCACTCCCAGCCACCAGGAGTAGCGCTTCCGATAATATACAGGTGCTCTAAAGATATAGGCTCAACAGCTGGCTTTTCTTTCTCACCGAGGTATTCGGTAGACATGGTCCAATTGCGCATATCAAACGTAAGACGATATTTACCAGCATCTGTAACTCTCCACTTGTTATCAGGGTCGCCTGCCCACATCGCAAAAGTCTGTCCACTAACATTTGACTTAGAGATTATCTCTTGGTCATTGACTGGACGGATAAACGGATTGTCATAACTACCAGCTACAAGACAGAGTTTCATCTCTCCCATGTTGAGAGTGCCCTCCCAAGTAAAGAGCATAGGGTCATCTGCATTTTGAGTAAAAGGTGTAGGATCGTCTATACTCCAACCATTAGGCGTAGCATCGCCCACCATGAACAATGTAGAAGTCTTAATTGGCAGATTACCATCAATGATCTTCAAGTCTTTCTCGCCATCACAACCAGTAAACAAGGTCATCAGGAGAGAGAAAATAAACAAGCTGAGGCTGAATTGCTTCAATTGAATATTTCGTTTCATAATTGTATCTTATTAAAAATGATTTACTTATTATAACCAGGATTCTGAACCAACTCATGGTTTGCATTCAAGACATCACGCATGATAGGCCAAATCTCTGTATGTTTGTCGGCATCTGGAGTCTTGTCCCACCAGGTACCAGAAGAGAACTTGCCATAGCGGATGAGGTCGATACGGCGACGGCTCTCTGCGAAGAACTCACGTCCCCACTCATCGAGCATCTCGTCCAGGTCAAGCTTGGCATTACCCTCAGGCGCATAGAGATACTCCTCATAATCAGCAGCAGGATAATTACGCTTGCGCACGCTGTTGAGCAACTTACCTGCCTCCTCTGGCTTGCCTTGACGAAGTTTGCACTCTGCGAGCGAGTAGATAATCTCTGGCAAACGAATCTCTGTATAATCGCTCTCCAACTGATGCTCATCATCATCGCTATAAAGAGGATATTTTACGAAATGCCAACCTGAGTTATGGTCACCATCACGCAAGGTAGAAGAGGTTGCAGATAGCCACTTGGTAGGAGGAGTGCTCTGGAACTTGCCCACAGCATCACGGATATACAACTCATAATCTACCTCTGGTGCCTTTACACGCTTGGTAGCTCCATTCTCATCCTTATACTCCAAGTAGCCATACAAGAACATACCCTCACGCTTGCTGTTACCCAAGTTGCGATAGAGCTTCAGACGCTCATCGTCTGGATATTTCTTGAATTTCTGGATAGGCATACCCAAGTCGTACTTATACATCGTACCGTTAGGCGCATAGCTTGGAGAAGCTGCATACTTCGTGTTATGACCACCTGCCTTGTTCTTGGTATCATTGAGATAATAGTTGGCACGTGCAGGTACTGTCCACATATAGGTATCGCCATCATACTGCCAATGGCTATAGCCTGGGGCACCTGGGAAACCGAAGATTACCTCATCACAAGCATCATTGTCCCAGTCAAAGGCGGCATCCCAACGGTCTGCTACTTGATACTTGCCATACTTGCCATCCAAGATGTCTTGAGCCACTTGGGCACACTCTGTATAATGATCCTCGCCGATATATACTTGGGCATTAAGATAAAGACGAACCAACAAGGCGGCTGCACCTGCCTTGGTCCACTGACCTTGAAGGGTAGAGTTTGTTCCAAGCTCTGTCTTCTCAACAAGAAGTGGCAAGCACTCCTTCAACTCGCTCTCTATGAAATCGTAGATTACCTTAGGCTCCACTTGCTTCATGGAAGCGCCAGTGGTTGTGGTCACCAATGGCACATTGCGGAAACCATCGAGCAAACGAAGGTAGAACCATGCTCGCAACACGCGGCACTGGGCTGTAAGGTTGTTGAACTCAGACTGTGAGAAACCGAACTTTTCAAAAGAAAGCGTACCTAAGTCCTCTATGACCTTACAACTCTGCATGATACCCTGGAAGCAGCCATTCCATTCGGTCTGGCAATCACCTCCGTCCTCTACATTATACTCATGATAGTGGTATCTACGCCATTTTCCACCATCATCCCACCAACCATCACGGGTAGGAGTAATCAGTTGGTCGGCAGTAAGCTCGTTGAGCACATGACGACTCTCTATGCTCCAGTAAGCATGCTCAAAAGGACGGAATGTGGCTCTGACCACATCGTTCTTGGTATTATAATAGTTCTCTGATGCCACCTGATCGTAGAGCTTCTCGCTCAAATCAGTACAACTTGTCATGGCAAGTGTACCAAAAGCAGCAGATACAATATAATTGAATATTTTCATTGTTTCTATATTTTTAGATGATTATCAGATATCTACGTTCAAGCCAATGATAAACTGGCGGGTAGATGGATAGTAGTCACGAGAACCTTGTCCACTTGGGGTGAGTCCGTTCACCTGATAGGTAGAAGGATCTACACCGCTAAACTTGGTAAGGGTGAACACGTTCTTTACAGTACCATATACTCTAATGCGGTCGATGAAACGACACTTCTGCAAATTGAGCGTATAGCCCAATGTAATCATGTCGAGCTTCAAGTAGTCACCTCTCTCCAAGAAGTAATCACAAACCACAGGGTTGGCATTGCCTGAAATCTTGAAGTTCTTGCCGTATGCCTTCTGCAAGCGATTGCCAGTGAAGTTGCGGTTGGCATAATAGAAATCGTGGATATTGAAGATGTCATATCCAAACGCACCACGGAAGAACAACGACAAGTCGAAGTTGCGGTAGCGGAAGTTCTGGCTGGAAGACAAGGTAAACTTAGGCAAACCATTGCCCACCTTCACACGGTCGTCTGCCGTTGCTTGGGAAGCACGGATGATGTCACCGCTCTTGTCATAGACCAACCACTCGCCATCCTCTGTATGACCAGCATATCTCCACATATAAAAGTTACCGATAGACTCGCCTTTCTCAATGCGCTGCAAGTTGTAGTAAGGATATGGATCAGAAGTACCTACCTCATCATAATAGTCCTGACCTACAAACTGGGAGTTGCTGAAGCTTACGAACTTATTCTGCATGGTAGAACCGATGAGGTTGAAGTCGTAAGAGAAATCCTTGGTAGTAACTGGACGGAAATTGAGGTCAAACTCAAAACCGTAGTTCTTCATCGTACCTACATTGACGAATGTATTGTCGAAGAGGTATGGAGGAACAGATACCTTGTAGTCACCCAACAAGTCTTGCTGTTTGCGGTTGAAGTAGTTCAAAGAACCATAGATGCGATTGTTGAGCAAAGAGAAGTCGATACCTACGTTCCAGTTCTTACCCTTCTCCCACATCAAGTCAGGGTTCACATTCTTGGCTGGACCCCAAACCTGGAAGAACTTACCATTATATATATAGTAGCCAAATCCATTCATGGTATTCAATGACTTGTAGCTATCGAAGTTTTGGTTACCCGTCACACCATAGTCGGCACGAAGTTTCAAGTCGCTGATCCACTGGACGCCCTTCATAAACTTCTCTTCAGAGATACGCCAACCAGCTGATACAGCTGGGAAGTTACCCCACTTGTGGTTAGCACCAAACTTAGAGGAGCCCTCGTGGCGAAGAGAAGCGGTGAACATATACTTGCCAGCGAAGTCGTAGCTTACACGACCGAAGAAAGCGATGAGCTTGGCATCGTTCTTGTAACTGCCCATGTTTACCTCACCTTCTTCCTTATTAAACTCACCAGCACCCAAGTTGTCTGGACCCAGAGCATCATTAGGGAAATCCTTGTTGGATGCGTTCAAACCAGAATACTGAGAATACTGGTAAGAGTAACCTGCCATAGCCTTCACATTGTGTTTGCCGAAACTACCGCTATAGTTGTTGAGCCACTCTACTACATACTGGCTCTCCTTGCTGGAAGAACGACTAGCCTCACCTTCACGACCACTTTCGATGGCAATGGTGCTGGTAGAAGGACGGAACCAAGAGGCATCATGAGTATATTGATGGTCAGCGAACATCACCTGTGTAGAGAGATGATGATTGCCAGATGCATTCTTTGCCAACAAAGGCAAGAGGTTCAACTTAACGGTACCATCCCAGTCGATCAAACGAATATCATCCTTATCGGTCTCCAAGAGTTGACGCTCCACAGGATTGGAACCCACAACCTGACCCTTGAAGTTATAATAACGAATCGGATTATCTGGATCCATCAAAGGAGTAGTTGGGTTAGCCTCAAGAGCATCCTTGAATACGCTGTAATCAGCCTTGTCGCTGTAGATGACACGAGGAGCGACATTGGCAGTAATGGTGAAGAGTCCACCCTTGGTGGTATGCATGATGTTGGCACGAGCGCCATACTCCTGACGACGAGAACGAAGGTCGATACCCTTGGCATCACGATAATCGGCACTCACACGATAGTTGCTCTTGTCATTGCCACCACTGAGGGTCAGGGTATGCTGCATGGTAGTACCCGTACGGCTGACGGCATCAAGCCAATCTACATTACCGCCGAGGTCAACGCCAGAGTCACCCCATCCCAGACGAACATCACGGAAATCCTGAGCGTTCATCATCTTCAGGTCTTTCACCATCGTGTTCCAAGTATAAGAGGTAGAGTAAGAAGCGTGCGTTCTGCCGTCCTTGCTTCCCTTCTTGGTCGTTACCAAGATGACACCATTGGAACCACGAGTACCATAGATAGCAGAGGCTGCACCATCCTTCAATACGTCGAAAGAAGCGATGTCATTAGGATTGATGTTGGTGAGGTTGCCACCTGGCACACCGTCAATCACAATCAGAGGTCCATTGCCTGCGGCACGAGAGGAGACACCACGAATCTGGATGCTTGCCTGATTGTTTGGGTCGCCCACCGCGGTATTGGTGATGCTCACGCCCGACACCTTACCCTGGATCATCATGGAAACATCAGGGGAACTGATGGTGAGGAAGTCTTTCTCGCTTACGTGAGAAATGGCAGAAGTAAGCTCTTTCTTGTCCAT
>CAVBFV010000143.1:0-7968 GCA_963594575.1 Lachnospiraceae bacterium
GCAAGTAGGCGTTTTTTGCGAAAAAGGGTGCGTCATGGACTTATGACACACCCTCATCAGAACGAGAGTCAATATCAATAATAATTTCTTCATGTGTCGAAATCTTTATATTCGAAAGTTCTTGTTCCCGGCAGATTTAAAGATCGAAACCACCGAGTGTTGAGATGTCATCGTCTGGCTGCTGGCGCTTTCCGCCTGCCCATTCTGGCTGCCATGTACGGACATGGATGATTGGGTCTCCGCCATTCTCAGGGAAGTCCCAAAGCAGGAAGAGATAACCCTCATCGCTATAGTTGCTTGATTTCCAAGACTGATGCAGACGCACACCATATTTCGTTGGGTCTACGGTGGAGCGGGTAATACCCTGACAGCCGCCTTGTTCGCCGTTTTCACCAATCTGACTGAACTTCACATCAATCCATTTGTTACGAAGGAAAGCCATCTTCAGGTTGTTGATATACTGCTGTTTGTTCTGCTTGGTATATTCCACCTTGAAAGCAGCATTCTCTGAGTCGGTCAGTTTCTTGGTCATAACTACCTTACCGGTGATGATGAGTGCATCATCGCTGAACATGTTCTTGATGGTTTCGAGATCCTTCATATTATAAGCGGTACGGAATCGCTCCACATATTGCAGGATAATCATCTGTTTCTCTTTGTCAACCACGGCACCGCATCTTTCCATACTCTCTGCAGTTTGTGCATCAAGAGCAAAGCGGAAGTCGGTCAGGTTTCCGTGCTGGTCAAATTCAACCACAGCTTCCTGATAAGTACCGAGTCCGAAGTCTTCTTCTTCAGGTGTGATGATCAGAGGGATGTGGCTTACCATCATGTTTCCGTTTTTAAATACCCAGCAGCGTTCTACCACCTCTTCATCATCACAGTAGAACGGAGTGACAGCCCATAGGCGGGCGAGTGATTTCTTGGAGAACTCGTCCATCTGCAGGTTCTTTACCGATACCGGAACATGAGCTTTCTGTGCTCGGTTGATTTCTGTGAGCACCGCAGCCAGATTTCGCTCTGCATTGTAGATGCCTGCCGGACGGTTTACGTTCTCATCGGTAGTGAGCGTCACGTCTACGGCTTTCATCTGTAGTGATGTTGCCATGCAGAGGAATAAAAGTATGATATACTTCAGTTTTTTCATATTTATCTGTTCTTACTTTTTATTGTTTCAATAGCCATGCTTAAAATCTGGAAGATTCAATTACTTCACTGTGAATCCTATGGCGCCACAGCCTGAGTAGTTGCTTATCTTGTCAGCCTTTTGGGTCTTTACATTGATGCGCGAATCACCCGGTGTGAGTACAGCTACCACCTTTCCTGCCTTGTTGTAGATGGCAAGATAGTTGATTTCCGGCTTGCTGAGTTGAGCATAACGGGCATAGCTGCCAATCTTGCCTTCTTGCTGATATTGCTTGATTTTGTTTGCCATATCAGAATATTCTGTGCAGGCAGCAATCTCCATTACTACTGCTGGGTAAATCACTTCGGCTGTACTTTCCAGATTTTCTGCCTTTTCCTCCTGCTTTTTGCCTTTAGCTGCCTTTGTAGCCGCCTCGTCCTGCTCAGGAGTCATAGGGTTGGCATTTGTCATCACTTCCGTATTGTCTGCCGACTGGATGTTGCTCTTCTTCACATAGATGAAGCTGCGGAACATGTTGCCTCGGGTTAGTGAAACATTCGTCCAGAGTTCCTTTCTGTCACTGATAAGCAGTTCGTTGCTCTGGCGCAGTTTCTTCTGTGTAGCTACCCATTCATTGATTTCCTGATAGAGCAGTTCTTCAGCCAGATCTTTGGCTTCCTGTTCTGTGGCAGCCGTAGCTTCTGCGTAGATGTACTGGCTGTTTTTCTTGATGCTGTTGATTTCCTTCTTTTTCTCTTCAACGTTACTGTTGGTCTGTGCAGAGATAGTTAAAGCAGGAAGTAGCAGACATGCTGTGAATAGATTTCTTATTCTCATGTTTTGTTTGTTCTACGTTAAATGCTTATTTTCTTTGAGGTGCTTCTTCGTGGATGTCCTGAGTAAAGAATTTCTCTGTTACGTTTTGCAAAGGGATATAGGCATAAACTGTAGCGTTTATCTTTTCTTCTTTTCCATCCAGAATGTTCAGTGGGATGCTGACGGAGAGCACATGGTTGTATGCCATCTTTTCGTTGTAGGCGAAAAGGGTGCCAGTCAGCGTCTTTTCGTTCATAGTCTTGATTCCGAAGTAGAGTTTGCAGCCTTCGTTCTTGCAATAGTCTATGAACTGTTGCAGAGTGATGTCTGTTTCTTCTGCTTTGTAGCCGTATTTGTCGATGCGCAGATGCATCGGAATCACGCGCTGAAACTGTCCGGTAAGCATGATGTTAGTTATGCTGTTGCGGGCATTTTTTTTATTGCAGATGAGCTGCTTCTTGCCATGAATGTCTTGCAGATAAATGTCACCTCTTATCTGGTTGCTGAGATATTTGCCGCCTTCTACGATGATATGTCCCTGTGAGCGGGTTGTCTTTACATGAGTCCAGTCGGTGATGATGTCGTTGCTGGTTAGGGGTATGAGGCGATTAACGTCGCGTTTCATCATGTTTTCCAGTTCTACGGCATTGGCTCCCATCAGCAATTGACAGTCGGCAGGGAAGGTAATCTCTACTTTCTTTCCCTTCACGGTCCATGTCACCTGATACATTCTTCTCTTCAGTTCATTGATAGAGAATTCTGTGTTGGTATTGATGGCTCGGAGCATCTGCAGATTGCCTTTTGAGATAACCACCTGGTCGATGTTCATTCTCTCCAGTGGGCTTCTGCCGTCCAGTCTCATGTCCAGTTCGAGCATGTATCTTTCGATGAAGTCGAAAACGGGAGATTCGCCATGCAACTGCATGATTTCATCGTTGAATAGCTTGTAGCCTATATGCGAGATGTCGCCATAGGTGTTGGTTCTGATTCTCAGTAATTTTCCATTGGCATATTTTTCTCCGGTAGGAGAGGAGGCTGACAGGTTGAGCACCTTTGCCATTTTCTCCAGTCTTTGTGTGTAGAATCCGTTGGCAGCCTGCAAAGAGGTTGCCAACAGAATCCATACCAATGTGAGAATTATTCTCATGGTTTCACTGCTGTTATGTCACCATCATGATACCAGTAGCCGATACCACCTGATACAATGCCATCGCGGAATTCACCTTCGAACTTGTCTCCTGGCTGTGCAACGAAATCCTTGCTAGCCACGATCTTATGAGGTGCGGTGAAAGTAATGGTTCCATGTCCGTGAGGCTTTCCGTTTCTGGTTTCACCCTTATAGGTTCCGTAGCCCAGTCTGATAGGACCATTGGCTGGTTTGGAGGTTTGGGTTTCTACAGTCTTTGGCTTCTCCTTAGCTTTTGGTTCCTCTACCTTTGGCTCCTCAGTCTTTGGAGTTTCCGGCTTCTCTGCAACCTCTACTGGCTTAGCCACGGTATCAGTCTTGACTGTATCCTTCTTCTCGGCTGTCTGTTCCTGCTTAGGCTGTTCCTTTGGCGCCTTGTCCTTGTCGCCTCCGAGCACGAAGAAGGCAGTTGCTCCACCTGCGATGGCGAGAGCTGCAATTCCGCCGATAATCTTCTTGCCGTTCTTCTCCCACGCTGTCTGAGGGCGTGGCACCTCACGTAGAGGTTTGCCACACTCCTCGCAAACGAAGTCTTTGCGACCTGTGATAATCTGTACTGTCTTATCTTTGCATTTCTGGCAAGAATCGCTCAGGCAGATGCCATATCTTGCACGTAATCTATCATTGCTTGTAGCCATATTTCTTTTCTTTTATAATTTTATTTTTCTGTTAACTCAATCAGTAATCTTACATTGTCGGTGGCATTCCGCCTGGCATTGGAGGAGGTGTTGCACCGCCTGGCATTGGAGGCATGGCTGGAGGCATAGCTGGAGCGAAGAGAGGCTTCAGTATTTCTACCTGTCCGGCCGGTGCCCATGCTGGCATTCCGTCCATCCATACCATACTCTGCTCGGTAAACTGCTTGTTGGCAGCCATCTGCTTACAGGTAGCCCAGTCGTATGGTCCATAGTTCTGACCGTTGATATTCCAATAGAGGGCAATCACTGGGTCTGGCTTTGGAGCTGTAAATGGAGGAGGAACGGCTGCACCTGGAGGAGGTGGAGGGGTTCCGGCACCTGGAGCTGCTACTGGCTGAGCCATCGGCTGTGCTGTCTGTGGCTGAGCCATCGGCTGTGCTGCCTGAGGTTGAGCATAAGGCTGTGCTGCCTGAGGTTGGACGGGTTGTGCAAAAGGCTGAGAGGTCTGTGGCTGCTGTGCTGCAGCCTGCTGTACTCTGTAAGCCTCTTCTGCTGCCTTGATTTCTTCATCGCTTCGTGCAAAGAGTGATGGGAGTTGTGAACCATCGCTTTCACTGTGAAGCAAAATAGCATTTGCCTGGTCGGTAGCCAGATTGCCTGTATTGAGGAATTGCTCGTAGCGCTTCTTGTAGTCGCCCATCCAGTCGATGGCGCGGATAGGGAAGCAATATTGTACGGTGATGATGGAGAGTTCGTCCTTGCGGAGACTCTTTCTGTTCACGGTAATTGTAGTACGGGCAGTGCTCTGGTTGAATGAGTTCTTGAATGCAGCCTCCAACTTATCTGCAAATTTCTTCAAACCTGGGTTGTCATCTGGCGATGGGATAGATACCAGAATCGCCTTCTTGTTGATACTTGCAGGATTTGTAGGACTCAGGTTACCCTCGTTGTTGCGGAGGTGCAACTGTATCTGGTCGGTATTCAACTGAACGAAGACACCACTCTGACTTACTATCTTGGTAGCAAAAGCCTTGATGTCATCGTCGGTTCTCAGTTTTTGCTGGAGCTGAGTCAGAATATTCAATCCCAATACCTTCTTGTCGCTGTCAGCCTTCTCGTCATGACGTGCCTTTACGATTTCTGAGAGCTTGATATCGAAAGCATCGGTGATGTCGTCAATGCTGATGTCGGCTGCCAGTCTGCCAAAGTTGACAAACTCTTCTGGAAGGATGCAGTCTCTCAACTGGCGTGCAATAATAGGCATTTCAATCTTGTCGCATCTCAACTCCTGCTCGAACTCAGACATGGTCTCGTCCTCGCTCACTTCGATGATGGCGCCCTTCATGTCTTCCAGACCCTTGTTCACCTTGCGCTGAGCAGTAACCAGACGCTCTGTTTCGTTGATTGCCTCGTTTATTTTCATACCGAAGGCTGAGATGTCGGCATCCATCTTGCCCAATTCGTTGAATACCTTAGCTGCCAGTTTCTTGGCAAACTCGAGGGCTACAAGACGGGTCTTTGATGTATAGAATTCGGTAAGATATTCCTGATGACGGGCATATTTACGTTCACCTACGTTCACCATACGCTGCAGAATACCGAGGTCGCTCCATTCCTTGAGGTTTGCTTTTCTATCTTCGTCGATAGCCTTGTATTCCTCAATCTCGTCCTTGGTTGTAGCCTCCAGTTCGGTACGGATTTCGCTTACACGCTCGATGAGGAGCTTTGAAATCTTCTGGAGTTCGGTGATTGAGATGTCGCCATCCTTCCATTTCTCGAAGAAACCAGCTTCTACTGTATGTCTGATCTCCTTTGCCATATCTGGAATAGCCTTCTCCTTGCCGGCATAGTAGTTTTCTACACCGCAGTCGCGGAAGAAGTTGGCAAAAGAATCGCCCATGATGTTGTCAAGTTCGTTCAGCGGACAGTCTGCCTTCTTCGCATCCTGTGCATAGTTGATAGCCTTATCATGCCAGTACTCGTTGAAAGCCATGAAGTCGTTGTCACTAGGCAGAATCTTCTTCTCCAGAGTGAGATGCTCTTCGTCGAGCATCCAGTTAGCGAGATTCTCTTTATTGATAAAGTCGTTGCGATAGTCGCGGTTACGCTCTTCGTTGGCAAATCCCTGGTTCTCGCGCCAGTTGTTGTACTTAAACTGGTAGAGCACGCTTTCTCCGATAGTGTATGTGATGTGCTTCAGTACGCGGAGCTCCGGATACATCACACGCTTGATTCCGATAGAGTTTACCTTCTTGGTTCTGGCAACAGGGATGCGGCCGGTAACAGGATCAGGATTTCC
This sequence comes from Lachnospiraceae bacterium, assembly GCA_963594575.1. GTDB lineage: Bacteria > Bacteroidota > Bacteroidia > Bacteroidales > Bacteroidaceae > Prevotella. The sequence continues at coordinate 6,066 of CAVBFV010000143.1, forward strand.
TGCCTCGTCATATTCGAGGGCAAAATCGTCCATGTTCTCATATTTGTAAGCGCGTACGATATCAGAATTAACCTGGTCTGAATCATTGACGAAGAAAATTCTGGCAAAAAGATAATCGCTGATTACCTTAGGCAGTTCTGTGAAAGAATTGATAGTAAGACCATTCTCGTTTACATTGCTGTAGATAGTCAAACCGTTGGCTACACCCTTTACACGGTCTGAGTAGTAGTCTGCTTCTCCACCACCCGTTACGTCCTGTGGCTTCCATGCACCAGCCTGCAGAGCGTTGAGCTCATTGAGGGCAGCGTAGCCGTTCTGGTAATATCTTCCCTGGTCCATATCGCTCTTAGGAAGATTCATTTCCGGCATCATTGCGTATACTGAGATATAAGCGTTTGGGAATGCCTTGCGGGTCTGGATGATGGCGTCTACGATAGAGCCTGAACCAGTACCACCGCTCAAACCTGCAAAGATATGGATGGTGGTCTCGCTGGAGTCGCCTGATACATTGATACAGCGGCTGTAGGCATCACGTAGACTGTTTACATAGCCCACGGCGTTGGCAGCAAAGAGTAATCTACCAGCTCTACGCTTCTGTCCGGCAGCCTGGCCTAGTGAACCGATAGCTGATTTTACTGCACCCACGTTTTCCACGATTCCCTTTACAGAAGGGTAGTGGTCGATGTGGTCTAATATGTGTTCAACATCTACTGCTTTGATGTTGAGAAACTCATTGTTGGTGAAAGAGGCGTCCTGACCCATCACGCGGAAGTCAGCGCGTGCTCTTCCGTCTTTCGACATCATTTCGTCGGTTGAGTCAACATAAAGCAGAGCTACAGGTTGCTTGCTTCTTTCCTCTTGTGTAGGAAATTCCTCAAACATTCTCATCTTGAATGCCTTGAGGATTTTTCCTCCTGTACCACCTAAACCTACCAGAATATGGTTACTTGTGCAAAAACTGTTTGTTGCCATGTTGTTTAGATTTTATTTTATGATTATTATTGTTTATTCTATCTTCTTCGTCTTCCGCTGGCACGAGGTCCTCTTCTGCTGGTATAGTCGTGTGAGCGTCCTTCACGTTTTGAACTTCTACGCTCCATAGCGTAGCCGAACGACATGGTCTTGATGACCACGAAGGCTCCTACTAAAACGAAACCGAGACACCAGAGCAAACGGTAGACGATAAATTCTTTCATGTAATCCCTAATGGTTTCAGCCATTGCATGGGGAAGGTCTTTTACGCGATAGCCTACAAAATAGCCTGAGTTGAAATAGTTGCTCAGAATAGGGTATTCCTCCACCAGCTGGTCAACGATTTTTTCAGATTCGGCTTTTGATACCTCTCTGTCTTCGCTGCTTCCCAGTGGATTACTTCCCAGGTACATGGACATAAGGTTGCCCAGTATATCTTTTCCTTTATCTACTGCTGTAGTTGGGGTTGATTCTTCTACGATTCGTTCTAGCTGTTCTTCATAGTAGTCGGTTGTATTGATAATTTTGATGGCGCCTGCTATCATCGTGCATTGTATAGACAGCAGGATGAAGAGAATGCCTCCTACCAGATAGGTTGCTGGTGATGCCTCTGCGTGTTTGTACCATCCTTTAATCAGAAGGAAGAAGAGTACCATGCAGATAATGCCGATAAGGATACCCCAAAAGAGGCATCCCGTAGAAAAGCTGATGATATCAAAAAATGCTTTCATATTTTTGTTTTATTATTAAAAGTTCCTGGATCTTCTTTCTTCTTGTTACTTAAGCTTTCTGACCCATCGATTAAGTTGTTAAATGTTGTTATGAGTGCAAAGTTAATAAAATATTTTGGAAAAAGTTATAGTAACTACTCAGCACCCCCTATGGGCATGAGTAATCGTCTTACTGTTGTACTACAGCAAGAATTGCATTG
>CAVBFV010000144.1:0-7936 GCA_963594575.1 Lachnospiraceae bacterium
TGCTCCTATCGGCATCATGGGCATCATCCTGCCAATCTATACCATTATCGACATGGTAGAGACGGCAGAGAATGTATGGTCAGACTCCTGTGTCTGCGCCATGGTGGATAAGGACTTGAAAGAAGAGTCCAATTGAAAAAGTATTCTCATTAAAAGTTTAACATACATTCATTCTTCAAGCAACAGACGGGAACAACTGAGGAGGGAAGTATCTATCGAGAACAAGAACGAGAAGAAGGAGGAGAAGAAAGACGATGTTAAGCACATTGAGGTAAAGTAATCACTCATAACGTGCTAAGCAGCTTTCTGGATGACATTTCATTGCACCCTAGAAAATAATTAAAACGGAGGGCTAGTCCTGGTAATAGGCTAGCCCTTTTTTTGTACCGGTTCTCATATATATACATATATATGTGCCGGTTCCTCTATATCAATATCAAAAAACACCTATTCCAATACGAATACCTTCGTTTCATGATTACTGCAAGAAATCATCGTTGCTTACCTTTACACCAAGTGGTCCATAGTCGCCAAGAGCTTTGTGAGCAAGCTGCTTGTCGGGATCGGTCACATGGTCGATAGGTTCGCCAGTCTTATCCTTATAAGCAGTAGGTGTCATGGTTGCGATGGAGTGTATCCATTTCCTGTCTGGAAGAATGTTCCTGTACATGACAGCCACAATCTCTCCGATAGGATTGCCGTCTATGTTCTTTTTCTCACTGTCCCAAATGAAGAGATTGACATACTCTCCGTTGGCATTCATTTCGTTCACCTTGCTCTGTATGGCTGATAGCTTAGGATTCTTTTTCAGGCAAACCACAAATGTTGCTTTCTTGCCATCGGCATAGCGAGCCTTCGCATCATATACAGACATATATGAGCGTGTGTCGCTTGCTGAGCCAATGCAGATAGACCAATAACGTGTCACAGCTTTTCTGTATTTCTCAGGCTTTGTTGGCACTGTGGCCGGTATGAAGGAGAATGTGAGCACAGAGTCCTCGCGCAAGTGCGTTCTTCCATAAAGGTATGCCGTGGAGTTGTTTGGATAGTACATGCTAACTGGAGCAAGGAAGAATGGCATCTCCCTGTTTTCGTCGGATTTCTGTGTAAACACCTTCGATGTTATCTTATAGACATTTGATACAACGTGTTCTGGCACGTAGGTCTCATGCAAGTTCATGTCGAGTGCAGTGATGGCTGGCAGTTCTACTCCTGCGTATTCATCTTTTTGGCTTCCATCGGCAGTAGTGCCCAGGTAATGTCTGAGAACTACAGCTACTTTGTTCACACCTTCTTTAACTTTCACCACATTCTCTGAACCAAGTTTGTCTATTACGCTTTGTGACGTTCCGTTTGGCACCACATAGAGGGTGAAATAGTTCTTTCCAGAAGTGGTTGCAACGAAAGGATTCGTGCTTCCGTTATCTGCCGAGATGTCCTGGTCATCGATGCCTGCGAAAACGTCTCCTGTCATATCATTGTATAGTGATATGCTGAAATATCTGCAATGAGGATATTCTCCTTTCAGGCATAGAATCTTGTCACTGTTTTTGTCTATCTCATAGGTGTATTCCCAATAATTGGAGTATAAGTCCGGGTATGCTCCGAGAACTTCACCATCGCCTTTCAGGGTTGCGCCCCATTGCTCCTTTGGTGACACGGTAGGGATTTTTATATCGTTGTTGCTGTCGTCATCGGAACATGCGATGAATGTCATTGCCGTGATAAAACTTAGCAATGAGGTCATGATAATTTGCTTGATTTTCATACTTCCTGTTTTTTAAAATTAATATACTTTTTGTTCTCACTCTGTTTTACTTGATTTCCACTCTGAACGGTCCAGATACCGAGTTGTAGAGTAAGTCACCATTGTCAAAGAACTGTATGATGGCATATGCTCCATTGGCCCGATTGTCTTTGCCTAGGATTGTGCGGTGGCGTGTGGTGCCGGTGCGCCAGTCGAGTCCGGTTACTTCCCATCCTGTGGCATCGTTCCACCCACTTACGAATACCATTTCAGACGATGTGCTTACAGCAGGAATCATGCTTGGTGAACTGACGTCAGCACGTGTCCACTTAGTCTCCCACTTGTTCTCCTTTGTGTTCCAACTCACGCATTCAACACCTCTAGGAGTCTCTATGGTAGGACCGATTGCTAGTACGCCTATAATCTTGTCGTTTATCTTTTCCGTTGTCTGGCTGATGTTGTTCACCACAAAAGCGTCGTATCCTGCGGTTACTACGGATTGCTCCGACTGTACCCATTCGGTAGAGGCTGGTAATCCACACGTTATGTCGAACGTTCCTGCCAAACGCTTGTTGCCGGAATCTACAGGCTTGGCATCGGCAGGTATGGCATCACGCCAGAAAGCTACGAGTTTCATTTTCTTTGCTCCGTCTGTTATCACTACGAGTTTGTCCTCGTCGTTGCCAAATCCCATTAGTGTAGGGGTCGCTCCTGTGCCATATCCGAGCTTGATACATGGTGCCATTGGACCTCCGTCATACTCGGCTTTCCATGCTCCATCGCTCTCGCTGTCAGAGAACTTTCCATTCTTGCATATCAGCTTTTGCATGAGTCCCTTGCCGTTGGCCTCCTTGGCGTTGCTTGCCACATATACCCCGCCGTTCTCATCCACGGCTATTGAGTTCGTCAATATCTGGGTGCTTGCCAGTGGGTAGGTATCTTCTACCGTGGTCAACTCACGGTTGAGTACAACAAGAGCATTCTGTGCCGCCACGAGCAAATGTCCATCGTATGTCATGGTAGCTCCCACCAGCGTGTAAGAGTTGTTGATATACGGTGTGAGCTTAATCTGACTGTCTAGCTCTATGCCTTCCTTTGGATTATTTGGGTTCTTCAGCTTGTATCTTGCCATGATGTGTCCAGCATTGGTATATACATAGTTGTCCTTGTCGCACAACACATAGTTTCCATTGGCTATAGACATCTGTGGGGCAGCACCTAGCACTCCGGTTACGGCTGTAGCAAGTTCTGAGTAAGATGAGTAGCTGGATGTCAAGATGTTGAGTTGTTCTTGAGTTTTCATTGTTATTCCAGGCAAACCAGCTTCTGCGAGTCTTTCAAAATTGCCGTTGGATACGTCTATGATAGACACTCTGTCGCTGCTCATTCCCCACATGTATTTTGGGGAAGTGGATGCGAGCGTCATGAGGTTCACAGGACCGCTGCTTGTTGCCTTGCATTTCGTCAGGTCGGCATAGAACGTGCCGTCCTTTACTTTTGCAGTGAAAGCATCGGTCTGAGCCGAATTGAAATGGGTGATGCTGTATTCCTCTTGTGCCAGCCAAGGGTTTGCCTTTGGCTTGGATAGTTCTGCCAGAGGAATGTTAGGATTTCCGTTTTCCCCATTGTTGTCATCGTCTGAACAAGCAGTAAACATCGCCGCTCCTATTGCGAGGATGAATAATGATAGATACGATTTTTTCATAATTATTTATTGTTTTAAAATGAATACTCGTTTTGTAACAACAATTCCGAACCTACCAAAAGAAGGAAGAACAACAGTATATAAATATAGAATTGTTCTTGCTTGACGAAATCAGCGAAACTGAATTTCTTTTTCCAATGATTTCCAAGATAGAGACGGTAGTCGCGTATCATCACAAGGATGAACACTATGATAATCACAGTCACGATCACTACAACAATCATGATGAGATTTTCATCTGAAATTGAAATGGTTGGTTCTGCTCTTGTCATTTTCATTATCTGTTATGTTATTGATTCGATTGCAAAAATAGCTTTTTTATTTTGAAAGTGATAGTAGCTTTCCTATGGTAGTTGTAGCTTTTCCACAAAAAAAGTAGTAGCTTTCCTAGGAAAACTACTACTTTTTAAACAGTATTTAATGTATGATTACAAAAATACACACTTAGATGGAGACAAACTGTTTGCGCCATTGGCTAGGTGACATGCCCGTTTTCTGTTTGAATATACGATAAATCCATGTGTGGGATGAGAAACCGCACTCTGTGGAAATAGCGTCAATGCTATATTCGGGGTTGGCTTTCATCATGCGAACTGCCTCATTAAAGCGAATGTCGCTAAGCCAGGTTCTAAAATTGGTATATTCTGACTGGTTGAAGTATTCTGTCAGTTCGATTTTCTTGTATCCCAACTTGGTAGCTAACGAATAGATGCTAACTTCATAGTCCTTATAAAATCCCTCTTCACACCATTTCTTGAGGGCTAATTCTATTTCTATCTTTCTATTAGCTGTCAAGATATTTGTACCATAAGTATTCTTGCCGTCTTTTATATCTTCTGCTTCCGTGACTTTTGCCTCTGCATCATTTTCATCAGAAATGACTCCTTTGGGTGTGATGTAATAGCCCATAGCAATGAAAGTGTGGACGAAAAAGATGACAGAGAGTAACATCAAGGGACCTATTATATATAATAAGGTATTGAAGAGGATTGCTACAGGCAGGAGTCCAGCAGTGAGGTATAGCAAAATGATGCTGGCTTGCGAATAGCGCACGTATGGAATCAAGTCACTTCCGAAATTTTCCATGAGCTTCTGCCTTCGGGTATTTGTTTCTTTGCGAATGATAAAGATAAAATATGCCATGCTAGCCACAAAAAGACCGAGCATCACATAGAGCATATTGCCAATGTGTAAACTATGACTTTTGAATATGCCAATGACGAAAACTAGGGTGATGAGTATGTACGCCATCATACTACGTAAACAATAACGGCGCACTTTGCTGCCTATGCTCTCTATGTTGATGATGGAGAGAGTGATGGCAAATGCCACTGGGGTATAGAACAGTATGTTGAATGCTGCGCCCACATCGGTACCTTGTGCACGGAGTCCATGAACCATCTGTAAGAGGTAGTGGACGGAGAAGAATAGCATGGATGCAACGAGAAGCCATCTTGATATTTCGTAGCGCCACACCTTCCATCTCACCTGCAAACTTGCCATGGCTAATTGCAATGCTAGCATGGCTGTAATGACGCAACATACAAGTTGCAATATGAATAACGATGTCATAATATTGTTATAACCTTAATTCCACAACACTATTATAAATCAAACCTTTTAAGCCCCAGAACAACAAAAAGTTGCTCAGGATTTTGCCATGTGAGAATTTTCACTTATCTTAGTGTTGCGAAAAGAAAACAAGCAAAACTCTGACATAACATGGCAAAGATACAAATTAAATCTGAGAAACTCACTCTTTTTGGAGGATTTTTTCGGGTCATGGAGCAATTTGACTCCACATTGTCTTCTGTAATCGACTCAACGAGCGGGATGTGGCAGAACAAATCGTATATTCCGACCCCAAGGGCAACATCGTGCGCCTGAAGGACATCGCACAGATTAAAAGAGAATATCCGAAACTGAATAAATACATCAAGAGCAACGGCAACAACAGCCGTAACCACGTTTGTTGGTCAGGGTTCACCCCGTTTCCACACCACCTATGCGCCACAGATTGGCGGTGAGAACTTTGCACAGTTTATCGTGAATACGGTAGATAACGATGCCACAGAAGAGGTACACCATTACGATAGCTGCAAAAACGAACTTCTTCATAATCTTTTATAATTTTGTTTTCTGCGTGCAAAATTACGCAATCTCCAATGCAACCCATTTGCAAAGATGAATCGGAGGCTTCATCCTTAGAAAAATTGCAAAAATATCACCATGATTGTAGGATAAGGGCAGAAAAACTTTGTGCTTTCAAGATTTATTCGTACTTTTGCAGTCAAAAACAGAAAGGGAGGGATGAATGCTGATGCAGAAATCCCTCTTTAAGTATAACAAAAAAGGAGAAAGCCTATGTTCCATATCGCTCAATACTTCCCTATCACTGACCCTACGTTGATATTCTTCGTAGTGCTCCTCATCATCCTCTTTGCCCCTATCATCATGGGTAAACTCCGTATCCCGCACATCATCGGTATGGTGCTGGCAGGTGTGCTCATAGGCAAATACGGACTGAATATCCTGGAGCGCGACTCTTCGTTTGAGCTCTTCGGAAAGGTGGGACTCTATTACATCATGTTCCTCGCTGCCCTGGAGATGGATATGGAAGGCATGAAAAAGAACAAGTCGCGACTGCTTATCTATGGACTGCTCACCTGTTTTATACCGTTCTTCCTCACCTATGGCATGAGCATCTGGCTGCTCCACTACTCTGCCAAGGCTTCCTTCCTGCTGAGCTGCATCATGGCATCCAATACGCTGATTGCCTATCCTATCGTTTCGAGATACGGACTGCAACAGAAACCGAGCGTTACGCTGAGTGTGGGGTCGAGCATGATTTCGCTGCTCATAGCCCTGATAATGCTTGCCGGACTGGTAGCATCGTTCAGCAAGCATGACGGCGTACTGTTCTGGGTATTCTTCACCCTCAAGTTTGCTGTCTATTGTGGCGTGATGATCATGCTGATTCCCCGACTTACAAGATGGTTCTTGCGAAGATACAGCGATGCGGTGATGCAGTTTATCTTCGTACTTTCAATGCTCTTTATGAGTGCGGCACTTTCGCAGATAGTGGGCATCGAAGGCGTTTTCGGCGCTTTCTTCGCCGGTCTGATATTAAACAGATATATTCCGCATGTTTCGCCACTGATGAACCGCCTCGAGTTTATCGGCAATGCTCTCTTCATTCCTTATTTCCTGATAGGTGTGGGCATGCTGATCAATATCAATCTGCTGTTTCAGGGCAGTCATATTCTATGGGTCGTGTTCTGCATCGCCTTCTTCGGAACCCTGGGCAAAGCCATCGCAGCCTATATCGCCTGTCTGGGTTTCCGATTGCCACTTTCTTCGGGTCACATGATGTTCGGACTCACTTCGGCTCATGCTGCCGGAAGTATCGCCATGGTGATGGTGGGTATGCATCTGCTCGTAGCACCGGGCACTTACCTCGTCAACGATGATATGCTCAATGGTGTGGTTATGATGATTCTGATTACCTGCATCATCTCATCCATCCTTACCGACCGGTCTTCGCAGAAGATTATCCTGAGAGACAAGGAACTGCCAGATGCGGAAGACGACAAGAAGGTGAGCGATGAGAAGATTCTGGTTCCGGTGAAATATCCTGAATATGCCGACAACCTGATGAGTCTAGCGTTTCTAGTGAGAAACCAGAAACTGAACAGGGGACTCATCTGCCTGAATGTGGTATATGAAGACAAGGATATGCGATACAACCAGGAACAGGGAAGACGGCTTCTGGAACATTGCAGTCAGCTGGCTGCTGCCACCGATGTGATGACGCAGACCCAGGTTCGTATTGCAGCCAACATCGCCAACGGCATCAAGCATGCCTTCAACGAGTTCCAATGTTCTGAGATTATCATCGGAATGCACATGCATCCTGAGGTTTCGCCGAAGTTCTGGGGAGAATTCCACCAGAGTCTTTTCAACGGATTGAGCCGACAGATCATCATGGCACGCATCAGACAGCCGTTGAATACATTGAGAAGAATACAGGTAGCCGTACCTTCGAGAGCAGAGTTTGAGCCGGGTTTCTACCGCTGGTTGGAACGCCTAGCCCGACTTGCCGGCAACCTCGACTGCCGCATCCAGTTTCATGGCAGAGAAGAGAGTCTGGCGCTCATCAATGAATATATCAAGAACCGGCATCCGGAAGTGCGTGCTGATTATACCCAGATGATTCACTGGAACGAGTTGCCGCAGCTGGCTTCGCAGATATCTCCAGACCACCTGTTCGTGGTAGTAACCGCCCGTAAGGGAACCGTATCTTACAAGACAGCACTGGAGCGTCTGCCGGAGGAAATAACGAAATACTTCTCAGGTACCAACCTGATGATTATCTTCCCCGACCAGCATGGTGATTCCTACGGCGACCAGCTTACCTTCGCTGAGCCTCAGCATCAGGAAGAGATCAGTGCTTACGAATCATTCCTGCAATGGTTTAAGAAGAA
>CAVBFV010000145.1:0-7923 GCA_963594575.1 Lachnospiraceae bacterium
TGTCACGGCAACCTCCAAAGTCGGTTCCCTCATCATTGTTCTGGCTGAGGCTTACCCCGTCTGTGGCAGCCTGGGTTGCTGTAGTTCCGCCATCATCATTCTTGCAGATGTCTGTAGATTGCATCTGGTAGGTCACTCCCTTGTATGTTTCTGCAGGGAATGTATACCAGCCCTCCGTATTGCGGTGGTTGATGACTACATCAGCAATAGCACCTATACCAGCGGCTTTAAACTTAGTAATCAGACTTCTGAGCTCAGCCTCAGATCCGAAAGAAGAGTTCTGATTAAAATAGTAATATGGCATATAACCCATCACCTGAGTGGTCTCCAAACATTTTCCGCTTTGTGGAAGCCAAACAAGGTCGATATAATTTTTCAGCTCATCAGCCTGCTTCTCTAAGACCTTCCATTGTGATTCATTATAAGAATCCCAAGAGAATCCTTGCAGCATAACGCCGCTATAATCGCTAGCCCAGCCTTGCGAATTGAGATTTGGTTCAGGCTCAGGTTCTGGCTCTGGACTTGGGGTAGGCGCTGGCGTTGGCTCAGGATCTGGAAGATCAGGGTCATTGCTGCTAGAGCATGCTCCAAGTGTGAGTGCCATTACGGCAAGGAGGGTGAAATATATCTTCTTCATAATTATCATTGTATTTTGTGATTACTTTTTTATGTTTAATTGCAAGTTGTATTCTTTTTCGTTGGCAAAGTTACGATTTATTTCATTAGCTTGTTCAAAAATTGATGCAAATCAAGCGAATTTCTTGTGCAAACGTTTGCATTTACTAATAAAGTTGTTTCTTTAGGTACGTCTTTAGGTACTTTAACTTGAAAGACTTGATGAAGATATATTTTGCTTATAATTTTGCACAGATGAAACAGTAAAGATTATGGCGAAAAAGAGAACTAAAACAAAAGCAAAGGAACCCATCAAGATTTGGGTGAAACCTTTGAAGAATGGCAACAAGGCAATCTATCTGCGTACTTACCAAGCAGGAAGCAAGGGTAGAGGCTATACCTACGAGCGGTTGAAGGGATTGTTGCTGGTAGATGACAAAAGAGGAAGCGACAAGGAGGCTAAGGCAAAGAATGAAGCTACTTTGCGCACCGCTATGCTCATCCGATGTGAGCGAATCAGGGAGTGGAGTATGAGCCACGGTAACTATCAGCGAGAGATGGTGACCAAGGATATGCTCTTAAAAGACTGGATGCTGCTATATGCTGATCAAAAAAGACAGCAGGGGCAGAGCGGCAGTCATGCTGTCAACATCCAGCATGCCCTCTTGCATTTGATAAGATACAAGGGTGAGAATATTCGCATGGCACAACTGGACAAGGTGTATTGCGAAGGCTTGGTACAGTATCTGGCTCATGCCAAGACCATTGGTACGGATGTGCCCAAGCGGGGCGAACATCATGAGAAAGACTTGGCGAAGGGTACGGCACGCCTCTATTACAATACGTTTGTTACTGCATTGAATGAGGCGGTGAGAGAAGGTATCATACCTGAGAATCCCACCAAACTACTGAAGAAAGAAGAGAAAAAGCTGATTGGTCAGGGAGAGAGCCGACGCTGCTATCTCAGCATCGAGGAAATCAGATTGTTGATGGCTACTCCTTGCAAGGATGAAACCGTGAAGCAAGCTTTCCTCTTCGCTTGTTTCTGTGGTTTGCGCATCAGTGATGTCAGGACATTGCGATGGGCAGATATCGGAAAAGGTACGGAGGGATACTATATTAGCAAGTTGATGGTGAAGACCCGTCATGTGGTAACGGTACCCTTGTCGGAGAATGCTTTGTCGTGGATGCCAGCAAGAGGACAGGCAAGGGCTGATGACAAGGTATTTGAGCTGCCATCGTTCTTCTCGGTCAACTATCGATTGAAGCAATGGGCTAGGGAGGCAGGCATTGACAAGCCAGTTACTTTTCATGTATCTCGTCATACCTTTGCCACCACCTTGCTCACGATGGGAGTGGACCTCTATACCACCAGCAAACTGTTGGGACATCAAAACATCATAACCACGCAAGTATATGCCGAGATAGTGAACAGAAAGAAGGTTGAGGCGGTGAACCTTTTGGACCAAATCAAGCCTCTTTAGGTACGCTTTTAGGTACATGATGCTTTCAGAAGCTTGAAGGAGAGGGCAAGTTGCAAACTTAAAAATCAAGCAAATGATGAAGCAGGTAAAAATTAAATTGCCTCTCAGAGCGTTGACCCTAGCAAGTGGTCTGCTTCTGACGGTGAGTTCCTTTGCGCAGAGTAATGCGATTAAGGGACATGTGAAGGATGCTTCTGGTGAGCCTATCATGGGTGCTACCATTACAGTGAACGGTAAGGCAGTAGGCATTACCGACATGGATGGTAACTTCTCAGTTGATGCAGCGCCAGGTGCCAATCTTACTTTCACCTATCTTGGAATGACACCAAAAACAATCAAAGCAACATCTAACATGATGATTACCTTGGTTGACGACCAGAAGTCTTTGAACGAGGTCGTTGTCATTGGTTATGGTCGTGCTAAGAAGAACGACTTGACTGGTTCTGTTACAGCTATCAAGCCAGATGAGATGTCAAAGGGTATCACAAGCAGTGCCTCTGATATGTTGGTAGGTAAGATTGCCGGTGTAGATGTACAGACTGGTGGCGGTCAGCCTGGTACCGGTGCACAGATTCGTATCCGTGGTGGTGCTTCTCTGAGTGCTTCTAATGACCCTCTCTACGTAATCGATGGTTTGGCTATTGACAACAATACCAACAAGGGTATGAGTAACGTCTTAGCCATGATTAACCCTAACGATATCGAGAGCTTCACTGTATTGAAAGATGCTTCTGCTACAGCAATTTACGGTTCCCGTGCTTCTAATGGTGTCATCATCATTACAACCAAGAAGGGACGTTCTGGTCAGAAGCCTTCTGTTACTTATAATGGCAACGTAACACTGTCAACCATCCAGAAGAAATATGATGTGATGAATGCCAGCGAGTACAAGCAGGCTCTTACCTCTCTTGGTATCGACACAAGCACATTAGGCAGTTACGATACAGACTGGCAGAATGAGATTTTCCGCACCTCTGTTTCTACTAATCACAACATTAGTATTCAGGGTGGTCTGAAGAATATGCCTTATCGCGTCAGCTTAGGTTTCGAAGACAACAATGGTATTGTCAAGACAACATGGATGAAGCGTTTCAATACATCTGTCAATGTTGCTCCTTCTTTCCTCGATAAGCACTTGAACTTCAACTTCACAGCAAAGTATATGTTCGAGAAGGACCGCTATGCAAAAGTTGGTGATGCTATCGGTAATGCATTGTCAATGGATCCTACACAGCCTGTATATGGAAATGGTGAAGACTACAAATACGTTGGTGGATATTTCCAGTACTTGCAGAACAAGAGCGACCAGATTAGCGATCCTGATTGGAAGAAGATGGCTGCCTCTCAAGTTACACAGAACCCAGTTGCAGCTCTCGACAACTACAAGTGTATAGCAAAGTCTAATGATATTTCAGGAAACCTTGAGGTAGACTACAAGATTCATGGCTTCGAAGACTTGCATTTGCATGCTGCCATCGGTGCCCAGTATACAGATGGTAAGCAGAATGAAGACATTTCCAAGTATTCCTTCTCTAACAACTATTTTGGATATTATGGCACTGACCATCAATACAAATATAGCATCGAAGGAAAAGCTTTTGCTGAATATGCACACAAGTTCGGTGTTCATGATATCGACATCATGGCAGGTGCAGAGCAGAGCCACTACCACAGAACAGGCTATAACTACGGAAGTGGTATTGATGAGTACTTGAGAGACAACAATCCTCAGTTCGTTGAAGCAGATGGTAAAATGAACTATATATATAGTCCAACGTATCAGAAGAACACCATGTGGAAGGCTCACAACTCATTGGTGTCTTACTTCGGACGTTTTAATTACAACTTGTTAGATCGCTATTTGCTTACAGCAACATTCCGTGCCGATGGTTCTTCTCGTTTCAAAAAAGGCAAGAAGTGGGGTTACTTCCCTGCTGCAGCCTTTGCTTGGAAGATTAACAACGAACCTTTCTTGAAGGACGCAAAATGGCTTGATGAGTTGAAGCTCCGCTTGGGTTGGGGTATGACTGGTCAGCAGAATGGTATTCCAGACTTCTACTATACTCCTGTATATACAGTCAGCGATACTTATGCACAGTATCCATTTGGTGACAAATATTATATAACCATGCGTCCATCAGCATACAATCCTGAATTGACTTGGGAAAAGACAACAACCTACAATGCTGGTTTAGACTTCACCGCTCTCAATGGTCGTTTCGGTATGAATGTGGATGGTTACTATCGTAAGACTACCGACCTTCTGTCAACAATTGCCGTCGCCGGTGGTACTACCTTTGGCGACCAGCTTCTGAAGAATATTGGTTCTTTGGAAAACTATGGTGTTGAATTGGCATTCGATGTCAAGCCTATTGTTACAAAGGACTTCATATGGGATGTAACCTACAACGTAGGATGGAACCACAACGAAATTACACAATTGGATGCAGGTTTGCAAGACTGGGTATGGACTGGAGATAAAGTATCTCGTGGTAACAACACCAAGATTCAGGTAAACAAGGTAGGTCAGCCTATCAAATCATTCTATGTTTTCCAGCAGGTTTATGATGAAAACGGCAAACCTATCGAGGGTCTGTATGTTGACCGCGACGGAAATGGTACAATCGATGATGACGACCGCTATTGCTACAAGAGCCCAGCTCCTGACGTAATCATGGGTCTCACCACCAAGTTCATCTATAAGAACTGGGACTTCAGTGCAGCATTCCATGCCTCTATCGGCAACTATGTTTACTACGATTTCTTGAACGAGAAGGCAGTTTTAGCCGACCTCAGTAAAGACAACATCTTCAGAAATACTACAGCAGAAGCTGTTGATCTTGGTTTCTGGGGTAAAACCTCAAAAGCAACCAACACCAGTGACTACTTCGTACGCAATGCTTCTTACTTGAAGTGTACAAACATGACATTGGGATATAGCTTCCCTGCATTGATCAAGGTTGGTGCTGAGAAGATTTGCAGTGGTCGAATTTTCTTCACAGTTCAGAACCCATTCATCATTTCCAAGTATAAGGGTATTGACCCTGAGGTAAGCAGTGGTATCGACAGTAATCCTTACCCACGTCCAATAAGCTTCCAGCTTGGTTTGAATCTTAACATCTAAAAATAAAAAAGGAGACAATTATGAAAAAAATATTTATAACGGCTGCAATGGCAAGTATGTTGTGCATGGGCTTTGTCTCATGCGCAGACGAACTGAATATCAAGTCCATTGATCCACAGTCTTCCCCAACATATACTGCGGAGGGCCTCTTGGCTAAACAGTATGCAACCCTCGGTCTTACAGGTCAGAAAGGTGCTGCTGGTTCACCAGACTTGAGTGGAGACGAGGGTGAGAGCGGATTTATCCGTACCGTCTTCAACTTGCAAGAATTAATGACAGACGAAATTTTGTGGGCATGGCAAGACAATGAAGGTATTGCCGCTATTACCAACATGAACTGGGATAAGAGTAATGCACGAGTAAACTGGGCATACCAGCGATTAATTTTCGACATCACCCTATACAACCAGTTTATTTCCGAGCAGACAGGTAAGATGAGCGAAGATAAGATTGCAGAAGTCCGCTTCCTCCGTGCACTGAACTACTATTATTTCCTCGACCTGTATCGCAAGGCTCCTTTCAAGGAAACCTTCGACAGCAATCTCCCTATTGAGAAAAGCGGCAAGGATCTCTACGAGTGGCTTGACAACGAGTTGACTACCATCGAGCCTATGATGGCAGAGGTGGGTGCTTATAATAACAGTGAGAATTTCGGACGTGCCGACCGTGGTGCAGCTTATGCCCTCCATGCTCGTTTGGCACTTAACTCAGCTGTTTATACAGATGGTCAGGTTAAGGACTACCAGAAGGCTATCGATTATTGCGACAAGATTATCAATAGCGGCAAATATGACCTTTCTCGCGAAAAAAAGAATGGCTACAGCGGTTACCAGCAGTTGTTCATGGGCGACAATGATTGCAATCCAGAGGCTATGAAGGAAATCATCTTTGCTGTTCGTCAGGATGGTTTGAAGACTCGCCAGTATGGCGGTTCTACTTATCTCGTAGCAGCCTGCACCAAAGCTGGCATGCCATCAGCAAGTACCGCTGACCCTTGGAAATGTATCTTTGCACGCGAAGACTTGGTTAAGAAGTTCTTCCCTAAAGGGGATATTCCTATGGCAACGACAGATGATGTTTTAGCTAATGCAACAAAGGATCAGATTATCGCAAAAGATAATGAGAAAGGCTACGGCACAGACGCTGTTATAGCAGCGGCAAAAGACGACCGAGCTTTGTTATACATGGGTGTAGGTGGCTGCGAAAGTGGAAAAGTTCGTACACTCAATCCAGGTGAAGCTATCACAGACCCTCTGAATGGTGCGGCTATCGTAAAGTGGAGCAATTTCCACGCAGATGGTACAGCACAGCATGACCAGAACTTTTCAGACACCGACATTCCATTGTTCCGCCTGGCAGAAATCTATCTGACCCGCGCAGAGGCAAAGTTCCGTCTCAACGGCAGTCAGGATGGTTTGGCTGACATCAAGTTAGTTCAGGACCGTGCTAACCGTGCTCCTGATTTACAAGCTACATCAGTAGATAATCAGACCCTTATAGATGAATGGTGCCGTGAGTTCTTCATGGAAGGTCGCCGCCGTTCTGACTTGGTTCGCTTTGGCTTATTCTCAGGTTCTAAGTACCTCTGGAGTTTCAAGGGTGGTGTACCTAATGGTGCAGGTATTGAATCAAATTTCGATATCTACCCTATTCCAGGCAATGAGACAAAGAATAACCCTAACATGACACAGAACCCAAAATACTAATTGTTAGGTTAACAGATTAAATTAAAAAAGAAAGAATTATGAAAAAGATATTCAAATTCATGCTGTTGCCAGCATTGGTACTCCCTTTGCTCTTTACATCATGCGATGATGACAGAGACAGCAACCCTACATTGGACTTGAGTCATGTTGCAGATGGATTTGTATTGAACACTCCTGCCGTAGCAGAAAACAATACTTACGATCTCATCAGTGCAAAAAGTTTAAGATTGACATGTTCTCAGCCAAACTATGGTGGAGTACCTTACTCTATGAGATATTACGTACAGGTATCTATCGATCCAGCATTCGTCAGCGATCCTACTGCTACTCACACAGAGTTAGCAACATTCTATAGAACTGCCGATATGCAAGTTAATGCAACTGAAATAAACAACGCTATAGTAGCTCTCTTCCAGGCTGCAAATCCAGATACAAGTGTTCCTGCAGAAATGCCTGTTTACATTCGCTTGCGTGCTGTGATTGGAGACGCTACTGATACAAGTTTGGGCGAGACATTCTCAAATACCATCACCTTGCGTTCTGTGAAGGCTACTTATGAGGCTCCTGATGCTAAGTTCACTGACAACCTCTACTTGATTGGTAGTTCTATCCAGACTCCATGGAAGAGTTGGAAACCAATTCCTAAGGTCTTTGGTTTGGAAGGTAACTACTATGGTATAATCTACTTGCCAGCTGGTGGTGAGTTCAAGTGGGGTACCGAGAACAATGACGACCGCGGTTACAACCGTATCAAGGAAATCAACGATGAGGCCAACGCCGGTATCTCAGAAGGCGAAGAGCATAGAATCAAGGTAGCCAACGCAGGTTGGTACACTCTCTTGTTCAAAGGTAAGATTACAGAAGACAAGAAGAATATTGACTGGACACTGACTGTTTACCCAACACAAGTTTACATCTTAGGTGGTAGTGTCGAGATGTCTGGTACTTGGGCATTTGATGACGCTTATGCTCTGACAGCTCCAGCAGATAAGAA
>CAVBFV010000146.1:0-7888 GCA_963594575.1 Lachnospiraceae bacterium
TGCAGATAGACTTTCTCATCGAACTTTTCGAGAAAGCCCATCAGCGTGGCATCAACACTTGTCTTGATACATCAGCGCAACCATTTAGGAAAGAGGGTGCTTTCTTCGATAAATTCGAGCGTCTGATGGCCGTCACTGATACTGTTCTTCTTGATATCAAGCATATCAACGATGAAGAGCATCGTAAACTCACCCGCCATTCTAATGTAAACATACTGGATTGTGCACGATATTTAAGCGAGATACACAAACCAGTATGGATTCGTCACGTCCTGATTCCAGGTATTACCGACAAGGATGAATACCTCTATCAGTTGCGCGATTTTCTTTCTACACTCTCTAATATTGAGCGTATAGATGTCTTACCCTATCATACGATGGGTATCTACAAGTATGAGAAACTAGGTGTTGCCTACCCGTTGGAAGGCATAGATCCTCCTACTAGTGATCGCATAGCTCATGCAGAAGCAATCTTGCAAGAGGCACTTTAGCCTCTTGCAAGACTGCTTAGATGAGCGTCTAGCGAACTGGTGAGACGGGCTTTGATGATAGGCTTTGTGATGTAGTCGTTTACTCCAAGCTCGTAGCATTCATCCACATTATCCTTGTTGCTTAACAGGGAAACCACGATGATGACCATTTCACTTTTCGAGTATTTAGAGCGTACATGGTCTATTACATCCCACCCAGTTACATCTGGCATCATCAAGTCGAGCAGTATCACGTCCGGCTTGAATGAGTCAATCAGTTCAATGGCTTCTTTTCCGCCATTTGCAGTTTTCACGTCGATGTCAAAGTCCTTTATCATTTCAGAAATAGTTTCAATATTTTCTGAAATATCATCGACGATTAGCACTTTGTTCTTTTCCATTTTTCACTGGTTTATTATAAAGGTTCTATCCGGTCTTGAAGCTCTAGCTTCTTGGCTTGTGAATGCCATAAATGTCGCACATGAATCCTTTATCCGAGATAAGTTTGTTCATGTCAATACAGTCAAACACTTTGTGATGGGTACCGATTACCACAATCTGGTACTCCTTTTCCAGAACTTTAGGATCATCTGTCACCTTGATGTTATATTCTTTTTTTACTTCCTCTACATCTACCAATGGATCGTAGAGTGTGGTTTTGTAACCTGCTCCTACCAGGTTGATATAGAGATCGGCTACTTTTGTGTTTCTGATATCATCGCTGTCTGGCTTGAATGAGAAGCCGAGAATCAGCACGTTAGTCTCCGGAGCCTTGAACTTTCTGCTTTCAGATGCATTCTTTATCTTTCCTGCTATCCATACCGCCATCTGCTCGTTAACCTCGCGGGCTGTAGAGAGCAGCGATGGTACCACGTCAACCTCCTGTGCCTTGTTAATCAGGTAGTATGGGTCTACCGCGATGCAGTGGCCGCCAACGAGTCCTGGAGTAGCTGGCACGAAGTTCCATTTTGTGCTAGCTGCCGCCGTTACGTCTTCGATGTTGATGTTCATCTTGTCGAAAATCTTTTCCATCTCATTGAAGAAGGCTATCTGCACGTCTCTCTGGCAGTTCTCCATCAGTTTACATGCCTCTGCTATTCTGATACTCTTCGCCTTGTAGGTGCCATGGGTAAGTACTGAAGCATAGAGGCTGTCGATGATAGCTGCTGCTTCGGGTGTAGAACCGCTGGTAACCTTCACGATGTTCTCGATGGTATGAACAGTATCGCCCGGGTTGATGCGCTCTGGCGAGAAGCCTACAAAGAAACTCTGGTTCAACTTCAATCCTGATGTAGATGCCAGTAATGGGGCACAAACCTCTTCTGTCAGACCTGGGTAAACGGTACTTTCGTATACCACGATATCACCTTCTTTCAGAATCTTTCCAACCTCAGCAGTTGCATTGCGCACGCAGCTGATGTCTGGTTTGTTCGATTTGTTCACCGGTGTAGGTACAGCGATGATATACACGTTACACTTCTTCAGGGCATCAATGTTGCTGGTCAGTTTCAATCCCTGTTCCAATGCCTTGCATACAGGTTTGTTGTCTGTCATTGTACTTTTGGCTAACTTGGCTACCTTTTCTGCTTTGATGTCATAACCCCATGTATCGTATTTCTTTGAGAATAAGCATGCCAGTGGAGTACCAACATATCCCAATCCTATTACTCCAATCTTAAACTCAAAAGACTTGTTTATCATATACTATATTCTGTTTATGTTTTATATAATGTTATTTCTTTTATTGGGAGCTCCCTGCTGTGTGTGCGTTACAGCAAGTAACTTGGTTCTTTTAGATTCCTTCAAGCTGAGCATAGCGTGAAGTCTTCTCCGGATTCCAGGCGTCCTTGTAAGAACGTCGGAAGAAGATTTCTTGCAGATGAGCCGACAGACGGGCGATACGCAGGAAATAACCTGTATAAGGCGACATCAGTGGCAGGTATCTGTAGAGGAACCACACATCTTTCTTTCTTTCTGAAACCATCAGCACCAGGATGAAGGCAAGCTGCGAGAAGCATACTCTGATGAAGTAGCCCAGTGCCAGCACTTCAACGATGTGCGTGTTAAACGTGATGGCGAGCTTGATGATATACCACAACCACAGAAAATTGAGGAAGCAGTCGAAAACCACACTCTCCATATTAGATAACCAGTTAAGGATACTCCAGTTCTTTGTAGGCAGCAGAATGTCGGCATGCTTGCGTAGACGGAATCTCACGAGCGAGCGCGACCATCTGATGCGCTGATGATACAGCTTGTACCATTTAGTAGGCACATTGGTCATGCAGATGGCATCTTCGGCAAATTTCACTTTATATCCGGCTTTGCGGAGCTTCTGTGTCAGGTCACCATCCAGTCCCGGTCCGATATCCCAGTAGCCTATTTCTTTCAGCGTCTTTCTTTCGAAGGCTCCGAATGCTCCCGAGATGATGTGGTAGATACCCAGTTCGCTGGTTACGATACGTCCCACCTGTATTCGCTTCAGGTATTCGAAAGCCTGCAGCGATGAGCAGATGGTTTCCTTGTAGTTGCGTACCTTCACGCATCCGCCTACACCCTTCACCATTCCGTCGATGTAGAAGGGGAGTAGAATCTTCTCCAGTGCATCACGGTCGAGCGAAGAGTCGGCATCCAGACATACGATGTATTTGCCTCTTGCCATCTGGGCTCCATAGTTGCTGGCGGCAGCTTTACCGCCTCTTGTATCCAACCTCAGGTAGTGGGTGATATACCCGGCCCGGTAGAGGTCGTTGCAAATCAGTTTGGTGTCGTCGTCGCTACCATCGTCTACCACGATGATTTCGTAGTTGCGGTAGGTTTGCTCAGCCAGCGAGTTCACCATTTTGAATATATGTTTGCCTTCGTTCTTTCCCGGTACGAGGATACTTACGAGTGGATTCTCGCGGTACAGGAAGAATTTGGCATATTCTTTCTCTTTATCTATCTGGTTTCTTTTCATCAGTCGGTTTCCGATTACGAGATATTCCAGGATATAATATCTTGGCATCTCGATGAAGAAGAGGAACCAGTAGGTTTTCACGATACTGCTAAACGATAGCGTGCTGATCCAGTCGAAGAAATCGTTCAGATGTTCTGCTATGCTAAACATACGCTTTTCCCTTTCTTCTTGATGGCTTATCTCAGCACGGTAAGTGCTAAGAGTACCATAAGTATGAGTATACCTGCGATGGTGACAAGGATAGCAACGAGTTTCTTGTAGAGCACGATGCGCTTCTGTATCTTGTCGTTTTCATCTTCCTTCGGCTCCGTGTCGAGCAACTCTTCCTGCGGCTGCACCTTTTTCTCTTCTTCCTTCATCAGAGGTTCCTCTGAGTAGCGGCAGTAGTCGTCTGGAGTCATATCCACATATTGCAGTTTGTTGAAGAACTCGTCATAGTTGCTGGCGATGGTCTTCGTCTTGGTTTCCAGCATGCAGCAGATAATCTCGTCCGGTTCTATCGAGTTGGCCAGCTTTCTGATGGCTACCGACATCTCCTTGCTCAATTTCTGCTGAGCCTCTTCCACCGTTTCTCCCTGCTCATAGAGGGTAGAGGATACGTAGAAGATATTGTTGTTGTAAGACACCTTGTGATTGGAGAAGATTCTACAGAGCTTGCCCAGTATGCTTTCCTTTATCTTTACGGTATCCTTGTTATCATCTATAATCCATATCTTGCCTACCATGACCGAGAGTTCATCCTTGCGGTAGGTTTCCATCAGCTGGCGTCGCAGTCGGTTTATCAGCAGGTAATATTCCATGAAGTTATCATAGATGTTCACCATGTTGTTGAACATGATGTTGCCGTTGGTCAGTGCTCTGATTCCTTCTTCCGTTATCTCGTAGTCCACAACGTCTCGTGGCACCAGGTCATTTACCGGATAGGTGCTCTGGCAGTAGCAGCAGGTTGACTTGGTGATAGGCGCGGTAAACGAGTTCTCGCAGTCGTTGCAGGTATATACCACGGCTGGTCTGTCATAGTCAACACCGATGTGGCGCAGTTTCTTGTGACACTTCGGACAGATGAGCATACCGCCCACATTATAGCTGCTTTCCGGCGATACGTTGGCGCAGCTGAAGTGGTGGATGATGTTCTGAATCTTCAGGTTCGAACTTCCGCACTTCGGACAGCACTCTGTATAGAGTAGGTGAGAGTGGTTACACTTAGGGCATAGGTGCTCCTTGAGCAGGAAGCGGTGAATGCGCAGTGAACCGTACTCCACCATAGAGTCGATGAACATGAACATCTCGTTGAGATGGAAGAGACCCATACTGTGGTAATGCTCGAAGATAGGGTTGATATATCCCAAAGACGATTTCTCCAGCAGTCGGTGTCCCATGATTCGCTGGTCTCTTGAGAGCAGGAATCTCAGAATATTGGCAAAGAGCTGGTTAGGCTGTGTAGGACGGCTTGTTTCGCTTTTTACACCAAACTTCTGTCTTGCCATCTTGATTCTGTCAATAATCTCGTATACCTTCTCATTGCTCATGTCGCTCACATAGGCATCGATGATATAGTCGATAATCTGTTCCTTTCCCGATACCGCCGTATTGACGAATATCGGTTTGTAGCTACATTTCCACGATAAGATTGGACTGGCTCCATACAGTATAGCATGGAACGCACGCTCACTCTTCGTATTGATGTAAACACAATCGAAGTAGTCGGGCTGGATGTCCGGTGTCGAGTCGATATCTATATAGCTATCGATGGTGAGCACCTTGTCTCCACGTTTGTTTCTTCTAAGTCCAATCATTCTTTATTCCGTTTTATCTTGATGATTATTGTTGCCGCTTGAAATCATGTTGCTTCGCTTCACGTTTTCGTTCTTGCCCACTGGGATGGTGTACATCGGTAGTGGCTTCGGATCGAGCATGGCATCAATCTTGTTCACTCTTACTCTTACCGGCAGTCTGTTGCTCATTACCCATGCCGGTACTCTCTGGTTCGGGTTCAGGGTGAAGACGGCAACCACTGCGTTGGCATCATGTGAGAAGTTACTCTGCAGATGCTTTGGTATTTCCTCTACTCTCAGACCTACCATCTGCAACTTAGCCTGCAGTTCCAGGTCTTTGTTGATGATGATGTCTGCATCGTCAGGGCTTTCCATATACTTCACCATGTCGTTGGGTACGTATGCGATTACGCCCAGATGACAGTCTGCATAGTCGGTGTGCTGAATAACCATCACCTCCTCGCTTTTGAACACCAGTGTCTTGTCGCTCACATTGATTTTTGTGATGTAAGCATCGGCTGGTGCACAGCAGTAGTGTATCAGACTTGGGTTGTAGATGCTAGTGTTGGAGTAAGGCATGGCAGCATTTGTGGTGCCGGCTCCTCTGTGGCTCATGAAGTTATAGGTGGTGTTCTTAGCCTGTGCGTAGATTTCCACCTTGTTAGCCTGCTTTCTCAATTCCTCTTCTACCTCGGCAATCTCGGCATCCAGTGCATTTCGCTTGGTGTTGTCGGTAAGACCGTAGTAGATGTCCGAACTTTCAGAGGCTTTCTGTTTTCTCAGTTCGGCAAGTCGGGTACGCAGCACCGGAATCTCCTGCTGTGCGAGTTTAGCCTGTACCTCCATGTCGTGAGTCTCCTTTACGGCAGAAGGCAGAATGTTCGGGTCGTATTGGTTCACAATATTACCTAGCAGTACATAAGAGTAGAGCGTATCTCCCTTATGTACCACTTCACCCATTTCTTTGTTCACCTTAAGGATATAGATGTCGTCAACGGCACTGATACGGTTTTCATCGAGGGTTATATAACCGTCGAAGGTTGCCCATATCATACGAGTGACAATATAGTAGGCGGCAAGCACGATAACCAGCAGGAAGATCAGGGCAAAGACAATCTGCTGTCTGGCAAGGCGGTGACCCTGCGACTTCAGCAAGTCTGCCATCGCCTGTTCTTGTGGCGTGCCATTATATTGGAATTCATTCATATTCTAGTTTCCTTGCATTCAAAGTTCTATTTCTTTGAAGATGTTGTTGTTGTCATAGATGCTCACGGCTTTCTCTATATTGATGATAGCGAGGGCCCGGTTCTGCATCAGTTTGTACATACGCTCCATACTTTCCAGGAGTCCCGTATATTCGTCCATACGCATCAGATAGTTGTATCCCTGCTTCTGGTTCAGGTAGGCAAACCGCCGCATTTCGATATATTTGCCGGTCTGGTCTATATGGAAAGCCTCTGTGGCTATAGCCTTGTTCAGGTTGTCTATCTTCTTGAGCAGGATGCCTACCGACTGTTTTATTTCCTTCACGTCGGTACCGCGGCTGCTGCGTATGATTTCCTTCTGGGTCTCCAGTGCCTGTCGTTTGCGTGGTGTTTCGTTCCATATAGGAATGGTGAATCTTACGCCCACGTCGGCATTGTTCGAAATCTTGTTGTTGCTCTGCCAGTAGCTCGACCATCTTGCGAATGGTGTGAGTCGGGTAGTGCTTAAATAGTTGGTCAGTTTGCTGTCGTTGTCAGCAATCTGTTCTTTCACCATTGTGATGCGTGCATCCAGACTTTCCTGGTCCAGATGGTTCCAGAGGGCTGTTGTGTCTACCACTATCTTGGTTGGTTTGATGCGGTAGATAGGCTTGTTTGTGATATCTCTGTCTGTGCAGAGCACGGAGATGTCATATTCAGCCTCCAGCTTATCGTTCATCACTTTCAGCATCTTGTCGTTGCTGATTCGGTCTTTTTCTAGCATAAACTGGTAGGCTTCGTTCATGATGTCGAGGTTGTCCAGTCTGTGTGCTATGACAGTACCGATATAGAAATTATATTGTTCGGTCAGCTCGTCGGCTGCCTTTTCATAGATGTCTGCAGTTTGGCGCTTTTTTATTTGCAAGCGGTCGAGTTCATTGGCAAGAGCAATCTTCGTTCTTTTCTCTTTGCCTTGGTAGAACTTCGAGTTGATGATGTTCCATCCGAGTTCGGCTTGAACCTTCATCTTATATTTTGATACCTCTTTTGCGTCGTCTTCTTCAGAGTCGAAGTACGAGTCAGGTCGGGCATAAACCTGTCCGGTCACTTCCAGACCGTTGTGTCTGTTGAGCGCAAGATGCTCATGTGCTGTTTTCGACCAGAACAGAGAGTCGGTCTTGCTGATATCAGCGTGATGCTGATTATTGAGTCCCAGTTGTATGACTGGAGCTTTCACCCAGATAGGGTTTTTGATGAGAGTGTCGAGTTGTGCGAAGCGCTGTTTAAAGTGTCTCAGTACATTATTGTTCTTCAGATTCTCATATACGAGCATCTTAGGGCTGAAACTATTCGGCTTTTTGCCTTTCGTCTGAGCCATAGTGCTTTGTGCTGCCATGAGAAGGAGCAGAACTGTAGTTGAGTATAGTATTATTTTTCGCTTCATAATGAGTTATTAAACACGATGAATGCAGCTGCGAGCTGTTGCAGCTGCATTCATCT
>CAVBFV010000147.1:0-7886 GCA_963594575.1 Lachnospiraceae bacterium
TCTTTAAGTTTGTCTTTGAATACCTTTTAGAAAACGATTGGAAAAAAGGAATAGACATTATGCAAAGAGTGATAATCATTCTTTGCATAATGTCTATTTTATTTTTGGGGAGAAATATTAACATAAGCAGATATGTTAGAATTACTGAGCTCTCTTAAAAAAGGGGCTCTGTTAGTGTAATGTAAATAAAATAAGGTGTACAAATCTGTGAACTGGAACATGGCACCATTGTTCTTGTTGCCGAAAGCATTGTATTTTCTGATGAAGTCACAACTTATCAAATCATTGAAGGCTTCGGTCATCTTTCCACCAGAAGTGAGTTTTAAGGATTTCATGATGTCCTCACGGCTCATTCCAATTTTCTTCTTGGCTAATCTCCAACAAGTTGATTTCTCGCTTTCTTCCTATTATATTTTGCTGCATATCTTTTGTCGTTTTGATGATGGGGCAAAGATACTATAAAATATTGAAAAATAAGCAGAAAAGCATAGAAAAGTGCCGATAGTGGTGCCAAAAGTCGATTTTTTTAGGACTTTTGGCACCACTATCAGTACTTTTTAGTAATTTGAATACGATACGAAAGCCTCTAATTGCTTCTCTATTTCAGCGAAAGGTACGTTGAGGTCAAGAGTGCGGAAGTATATGGTATTGCCATCCGCAAGCTTCATACTTCCATTGGGTGTGATGTCTTCGTCTGTTTTAGCATAAAGCAACATGCCATCCACTTTGCCCGAATGCAGTTTGTCCTTATTCATGACATATGTATGAATTTGGTACAAGTTGTTAGAATGTATTGTCGCTTTGTCAAATTGCACTTGCATGGTATGTCCATAATACTTGGTGTCAATGATGAGCGTTCGGTCATTGAGAGTAAGTAATATGTCAGTTTGCATGATAGGAAGAACATGAGTGGAAGATACTTCTCGGTCGATATTCCAATCTATTTGTGCAGCTTGAGCCTTGTATTCAGGATGTTTAGCCCTATAGTATTCTAAGACAAACTTCTCGAAAAGGCGACAAAGGTGTTCATCCGTAAATGATTTCATCTTATATTTTCCCTTTTCAGTTGTCATCAGAATATCTTCGGTAAGGAAATAACAGACATAAAGCAACATTTGATAGGACTTGTTATTTCTGTCGAATGCCAGCATGTTCCATTTTACCGTGCTTAGTTCTATGATGTCGATGCCTGAAAAGAACAGCATGAGATTCTTTAGCTTAGTCTTTTGACCTTTTTTGATGGCTCCGTGCTTGAGAAGTCCAAAGACTGTAGCTTTTATAATCTGATTGAAGATGTTGTTTTCCGATAACTCATCATATTCACAACCGATTTCTTGCTTTCTGCATAACTTGTTTTGTATGGTAACTTTCAAGTCAAGTTTTCCACGAAGGGTAGGGAGTGAGTCTTTGCGAATGATATATTGTTTGAAGATACCTTGTTTCAGTTGGCATGAGATGCCCTTGATGAGAATTTCGGCAAACAATTGTTGTATGTTGTCGAAATCCTCACCAGCAATCTCTTCATAATTGTTCTGCTTTAACTCACGAAAAGCATAAGTGAGCATATAGTAGATGTTGAGTATGAATATGTTCTTGTCTTTCGTCATTTGAGTGAATCTAATAGTTTTTCTACAGCCGTTTGATACTTCGAATCGTTGTCAAACCAATATTCTCTAAGCATTGGCTTGATGTCATATTCCACGATATTCTCCAACCACAAATCATTGATGGTGCTTGGATTGGATGCGCAGAAGTAACTGTGCCCGATACAGAATCCCGAACCAAGTGAGTCGTCATTGATTATGTCATGGTTGAGTGAAACTATAGCATTGACAACTTTATTAAACTTATCATTTCCGATGGACTCTTGGTGCTTCTTGAAACCTTCAGTGTCAAATCCAGGAGTCATTTCATAGAAACTAAATCGACGGCGCAAGGCATAGTCTATCATGGCAAGACTTCGATCAGCCGTATTCATCATACCTATTATATATAGGTTGCTTGGCACGCTGAACATTTCGCCATTATAAGCCAATTTAATTTCTGTGTCTCGATAGTCTTTTTCTATTAGCATTAACAATTCACCAAATATCTTGCTCAGGTTTCCACGATTTATTTCATCTATAATGAAGTAGTAATCTTTGTCCGGATTACTTTGGGCTCTTTTACAGAAGTTATAGAAAACTCCCTTTTTGAGTTCGAATCCACCATCTTCGTTAGGTCGATACCCCATCATGAAATCCTCATAGCTATAATTTTGGTGGAATTGGATGAATTCGATTCTCGATTCGTCTATATCCCCCATCATAGAGTAAGCTAATCTCTTAGCGGAGAATGTCTTACCTACGCCAGGTGCTCCTTGCAAGATGATGTTCTTCTTGTTTTGCAAGAGCAAGCGCAGCTTGGTATAGTCTTCTTCGCTCATATATACCTCATTGAGAAAATTCTCTTGTGTATAGGGTTTCAGCTGTTTGTTTTCTTCTTTTGGATTGGATTCTCTGATGAGATCAATCAGGTACTCATATTCGTCAGGGGCAACTTTGAATAGTGAGCCATTCTTGTTTTGAATGAATTCCATGCTTTTTAGCTCTGGTGCATCCTTGAATGAGGCGTAATCGATAGGGTATTGCAGGGATTCAACTTTTTTGAAACAAATATGCTGCCCATCTGATGGTGTGTCGATTTCGGCAATGGCAACGATTTGTTTCACTGGGTTAGCCTCATACCCTATGACAATATCCCCTTTCTTGGCATTCAAGAAGTTCTGAAAGATTCTTCGTGGATTGCCATTCTCATTATAAAGAGTATAGTCTTGGATTTCACCGACCTTCATCTTGGAGAAACTCCAAATCTTAGGGCTGGCTACGAGCCACCAATATTGCTTGTTAGAGGATGTAGTCAAGAGAGTATCTAACTCTTTGATGTAATCAGGGTATGGGGTGATATCCGTTAAAGTTTTAAGGACATGGTTCCTCTTATACTCCCATTCACCTTGGAAAGTCCATTTTACTTTACGCATGTTCGGATAATTTTGTTTGCTTTCATCGTAATAGTAATCGCTTTCAACGATGCCTTTTCCGATGAGTTTCTTTATTCCTTTTTTGACGTATATGCAATCGCCCTCTTTCATCTTATGAACAAAGTTCCATAAAGCTAAGGTGTCATTAGAATATTTCTTGTCGGGAGTATTATTATATTCTTGAAGTGCTTTTTCCATTTCTTCTCGTGTGTTATACTCTGACAAGTCTCCCATGCTTGGCCATCCGATACACATCGTTCCTGCAGCTAAACACTCTTCCCATTGAGACGCATTTTCTCCAGGAGCATACATCCAATAGGTAGGGCTATTGTTTTTGTCCTTTAAAATCGTAAGCAAATCTTCATAATAGTCAAAGATGTCCTTGTCTCCTTTTTGTTGCATCAGGAAAGCTTGAAGTTTTGATATGGGCATAGCTTTAGCGCCAACCAAACCAAACTGAGTTGCCAATTTTACAAGCATATCTTTCTTGTAAATGGGGACAAGCTGGTTGTTGGAGTATAAGAATGCAATCTTCCATCTATAGCCTTCTCCTAATTCTGTAATCGTATCTAAAGCTTCAAAGTTCCCCTTGCTGGCGTTTGTTGCAATTTTGATGATAGCGTTCTTTACTACGTTGAAAGCTTCTTGAGCTGTAGGCTTATTATATCTTGCATACCAAGCATATTTTTCATCACTGATAAACTTTGTGTTGTGAATATTAGTCTTAATACGATATTCATAGATACCAAATTTATATGATGAGCCACCCCATATAGATCCCAACTCGTATGTGAGAGATTCTAGCCAATAGCAGAAAGAGTCATCTTTGTTCAAATTGGTATATTGCTCCAAAGTCATGCCTTGGAGGGAATTCAAAGGAAACGTGTGAAGAAAGTCTTCTAAAAGCTTTTGGCGTAGTTTCTTAACTTCTTCTTTCCCTATTTTGTCTGATGTAAGTTTTATATCGTTCATAATTTGCTTTTTTCTTTTCTTAGACATAGTTACTAACAGAGCTACTACCATACTCTAACATAGTTACTATAGCTCTGTTACCAGTTCTGTTACCAGCTCTGTTACCAGCTTTGTCACTAACTCTGTCACCAGCTTTGTCACTAACTCTGTCACCAGCTCTGTCACTATACTATCAAAAGTGGTGACAGAGCAGCTTTCTTATTTTTTTTCTATATTCTTTCTCCCTTCACTTTTACCTATCATCCTCTGTCAATCAGTGAGTTGCAGTGAAGGGACGGAGCGGTCGCTACTTCAAGAAGTAGATAGGAGCATGCTGGGTGCCTTCCTTCTCCATGATGCCTTTCTCGCAGAAATGGTTGAGCCACTTCTGTGCCATGTAAGGAGTCAAGCCAAAGAGGATGCGCAGGATGCGAGTGGTGATATAGCGGTTCTCTTGGAGATACTCCTTGATTTTCGCCAATAGCTTTTCCTCGGAGTATTTTGTAGATTGGTTGGAATAGCGGGAGCGTACAAAGTGGACGTTGCGCTGTACTTCCTCCATTAGCTTACCTTCTGGTCGGAAGTTGATGCCGGTGATGCGTACTTCCTTGCCCGTAATCTTCTTGTCTGGATTCTCCTCTGGCATCTCTAGGCTAGCCGACATGGAGAAGTAGCCTATCTCTGGGATATAAAAGCGGCGTCCCAGTGAGAATTCTTCCACCATAAGGTCGTGAAGCTCTGCCAACACCGCAGCCACATCTCCCTTGGTGAGTGAGCAGCGGCTCTGGATTTTCTCTTGCAGTTGCTTCTCGGTCATTGGTTCATGCTGCACGATACGAATGTATTGGCGCTTTTCTCCTGTGCCCTGGGCATTGTTGAGCATGTAAATGTCGTATTTCAGTTCCATATTTCTTGTTGTTTGATGGTTCGTTGTTTTCTATATTCTTTGTCTTCTATGAAAGATGATGCAAATATATATAATAATGTGATAACTTGTATCTTTTGGTGTAAACTATTAGGTTTATTTAAACATTGGCATATGTCATGTGATTATACGGCATTTGTCATCCGACCGTATGATAAGTGTCGTATAATCGCATGACAAATGTCACGCAATCGTTATAATAGCTTCCTTGCATCGTTATAATAGCTTCCTTGCATCGTTATAATTGTTTCCTTGCATCATATAAGTCACAACATTGTTACCATTCATCTCACCCTTGTCAATTCGCAAGGGAGGTATGTGATGAGGCTGAGACTATCTATTACACCTTCGGCCCTGAGAAGGCGCAGAAAATGGGGTTCAGTGGATGCAAGGTAGAAGGTGAATAAAAGGCGTTTTTCAAGAAACGCTCATTTAGAATGAGTGGTTTTGCTCAGAATTACTCATTCTAAATGAGTAAAAATTATAGAAATTACTCATTCTGAATGAACAAAAATGAAGATTTATTTGGTTGTTTACTTAAAAAAATGTATTCATCGAGTTGAAACGCCGTGGGTATGATGTATTTTATCATGCAGATAAGAAAGAATGTGACTTTGTGGTGAGGGAGGGTATGAGAATCATGAAGGCTTATCAAGTAACGATAGTGATGAATGACGAGAAAACTCGCAAGCGAGAAATCGAGGGGCTGATGGAAGCTATGAATGCTTATGGCTTGGCTGAGGGATATATTCTTACGATGGAGGAGAAGGAAGAGCTTGAGATAGATGGCAAGCAGGTTCATGTTCTTCCTACGTGGGAATGGATGTTGAGAGAGAAGTGAAATAAAAAAAGTGATCCTAATATAACCTTGATGTTATCATATCTGTGGGCTATCGTGTAAAATCTATTCAAGGCACACGTTTCCGTCAATGGGCTACAGAGCGACTATTGAAGTTAAAGAAGTTATCACTCCCTGCGGTCGTTCGGGAAGTAAAGAGACAATAGTCATCTAGCGTAAAACGTAGAACATTTGTCTCTTTACTTCCCTCTAACCAACGTATGTAAACTGGCAGGTTTGTATGCAGCCAGTCTAAATCACCTTGACACTCTTTTTTCCTCCTCTTCCATCAATCACGATTTTCTCGAAGACGATGGCTGGGTCGTTAGGAGTGAGGGTGAGGGTGTGGATGCTATCGGATGAGGCTGGCAGCTCTAGCTCTATCACCTTGTCCACGATGCGAGTGGCTATCGTTGGATAATAGATATTGTAGATGTTCTCCGGCTTCTCGTTCAAATCTTTGTTGAAGTTAACCTCTACAGGAGAAGCGCCATCTAAACTTACACCATAGGTTAAGCCGCCCTTGTTGAGATAATCCAAGGTTGATTTGGTAATCACATGAATGCGAACCTTCTGCTTGCCATTAAATGCCTTGCCATCCGAAGTTTTGCTAACTTGCATCTTAAACTTGTAAGTGATGCTGGCTCCCTTTACACTCTTGGTATACGGCATCAGAGTCATTGCCGATACGCTTTTGCCCATGAATGGAATCTCTGTCCATTTTGCCTCGGCAGCATCCGTCTTGCTGCTATAGTAAGGAGCTTCGATTTCTACCACGCCGTTCTGTTCGGCAATGACTGTAGCTTCGGAGGAAGAAATACGGAGAAGTTCCGGACAGGTATCCTTTTCGAAGTCATCATTCCAGATCTTGTAGCCGATATGCTTTTGGGTCATCATGCCGTTCCATTTGCCGCCTGCCATCTTGTGGTTGTAATAATCGCAGATGATTGAATCGCGCTTGAAGAGGCGCTCGCACTCATCTGCCCATACATTCGCCTTCGGATTGCCCTGCTTGTAGAGGGCGTTGTTCTGTGCCTGGGCAAAATACATCTGGTGCAGATTGCTCATCAGCTCGATAGGGAAGAGGATGATCTGGCGATAGGCATCGTGATAGGCTGCCGGCAGACTGTTATACTGGCGCAAGGCATCAGTCTCGAGCTGGAGATACTGATTCACCACCTCCTGCCATTCGCCGTTCTCCATACTGTAGGTGTTCTTGTCGAGCATCTCAGGGGTGCAGCGGCCATTATACTTACAGATAAGATTCAGAATGCGTGCCGCCTCATCAGCCTGCGATTCGCCAAACTGCTGGGCGCACCAGTTGCGGGTATGACGGGTAATGTTGTTCACATCGTATTTGCGAGGATTCCAAGCCATGTCCATAAACTGGCTGATAGGATATTCCATCGGCTTGAGGTCGCCCACGTTGAGAATCCAGAGGCGGTCGATGCCGTTCTCATAGGCAAGTGTCAGCTGCTCCCAAGGATTCTGCACAGGGGTAACATTGAGCATCTTCGAGTTTCTTGGCGCACCCACGTAATCTACGTGATAGTACAGTCCCCATCCGCCCTTGTGCTTGCGTTCCTGGGCATTAGGCACACGGCGCACGTTGCCCCAGTTGTCATCGCAGAGCAGCAGGGTTACGTCATTGGGCACCTTCATTCCCTTATCGTAGTAATCCATCACCTCTTTATATAATGCCCATACCTGAGGTGTTTCGCTGGCTTTCTTTCCGGTTACGTCGGTGATGATTTTGCGCTGGTCGTTGATGATCTGGGTCATCAGCTTTGTATCAGCTTCGGCGCTCATTGCCTCATCGCCGTCGCCACGCATTCCGATGGTCACAATCTGTTCGGTTCCCTTCATTCGTTCGATGCCTTCACGGAAGAACTTCTGCAGGTTTGCCTTGTTCTTCTGATAGTTCCATGGTCCCCATCCCTTTCGGTTGCGGGCGTATTCCTGGTGGTTGCGTGCCATCGGCTCATGATGGGAAGTACTCATCACTACGCCCATCTCATCTGCCGTCTTCTCGTTCTCCGGGTCGTCGGCATAGAAAGCCCAGCCCCACATGGCAGGCCACATCATGTTACCTCTCAGTCGCAATACCAGTTCGAAAACGCGCTGATAGAAACGGTGGTCGCCATATCCGGTGC
>CAVBFV010000148.1:0-7872 GCA_963594575.1 Lachnospiraceae bacterium
CTACGGCATATTTCTTCTTCTTGTCATCCTCAGCCTTTTCTACGGCGAGGTAGATTCGGTTGTCCTCCAGTGTAGAGAGGTCGTCTATCTCGTTGAGCCAGATAGGGTTTACAGAACCATTGAGCTTGTCGTAGAAGAACTGTGTGAGGAATTCCTTCTGCTCATCGTTGAGCAGGTCTTCGTTGAGCAGGCGAACCTTGTGTATTTCAAGTTCGCGGAAAACTGTGTCCACCGCTTCAGTGTATTCTTTCGAATAAGATTCATTGAGCTTATTGATCGTTTTAAGTGATTTCTTAATCTGCTGCTCGGTATCCTTGTCGAGCTTCTGGTCGAGCATGCGGTTGAGGGATGCTACGCGAACGCGGAAGAACTCGTCGAGGTTATTGGAGTAAATACCGAGGAAAGAGAGGCGCTCCAACAATGGCACATACTCTTTCTCTGCCTCCTGCAGAATGCGATGGTTGAAGTACATCCAACTGATGTCGCGTTCTACGTATGCTTTTTTGAGTAATTCTTCTTTGGTCATAACTATTTGCTAATTATTGAGTTACTTTGTTTTTGTAGACTCTTTCTTGGCCTTGTTATTCTTCTTTTCAGAAGTTTCTTTCTTTTCTTTCTTTTCAGAAGCTTTCTCGTCCTTCTTGTTCTTAGAAGGTTCTTTTGGGGCTTTGCCTGGCACTTCCAATACGAGGAAATCAGTATCTCCGTCGATGAAGTGAAGCTCTTTACGGAAGAATTTGCTGCTGCCGGCAGGAACGATGATGTCGTGCAACTTGTCGCAGTCATCGAAAGTATGACGGCTCAACTTGTCTGGAGTTCCTGCGAAAGTAATCTTCTTCAGTTTGTCGCATTCAGCGAAAGCATATGCTCTGATAGCTTTCACGCTGGCAGGTACATAAATGTTATCCAATTCATCACAATCATAGAATGCATCATGTTCAATCTCCTTCACCGTACTAGGGATGATGACATGAGACAGTTGTTTCTTGCCACGGAATGCCATCTCTCCGATAATCTCTACTCCCTCAGGAATCGTAAAACTGGCATCATGGTTCATGTAGTAAACCAAGCGCTTCTTGTCGGCGGTATAGACTGCCTCGCCGTCAAACTCAAAGTTATCGCTGTCAATCTTCTGTAAGGCGAGGTTGAGAACCAAGTTTTCAAACTTACCGTCTTTCTTGGATTTCTTCTTAAGAATATCCAAAATCGCTTTTTTATTTTCCTTCATAAATCATATATGTTAATTGTATTTCTTTTCGGTTGCAAAGGTACGGCGATATTTTTAAACTAGAGCGAAAAGATGGTTACATGTTTGTGACGATGATGTTACATCGATATTACGGGCGTTACAATCTTATTACACGCTTTGTAAACAGGTAATGTAACACATTTGTAACACTTATGTTTTGTAGTAGAAACATTTTCTCCTTATCTTTGCAGCCGAAAAGAAATAGAATGGCATCTTGTAGGATTTCGATTCATAGCGGGATTGCTTTCTTGTTGGTAACAATCAATTAAGGTATATATATTATAAGGTAAAAATGAAGAAGAAAACGTATCTGTTGATGGCACTCACGATGGTGTCGATGGGAATGAATGCCCAAAACTCAGAAAAGAGTTCTCTTGGAAACGATGTGCCTGATTTCGTCAAGACCATGACGATTGGTGGAACCATCCGTTCTAAGTATGAATACCAAACCGAAGAAGGGGAGGGACGATTTGAGGTGCGTACGGCTCGTATCAATGTAGCAGGAAATGTAACAAAGGAGGTTAGTTATAAGGCTGAGATTGATCTCTGTGATGAGGGTAAAATCAAGATGCTCGATGCTTATACCCGCATCAAGCCTTGGAAGACCCTGCAGTTCACCATCGGTCAGGAGCGTGTGCCATTCACTATTGATGCTCACCGTTCTCCTCATCAGCAGTACTTCGCCAACCGCTCGTTCATCGCCAAGCAGGTGGGCAACGTGCGCGACGTGGGTGCTGAAATCGGATACACCTGGAATGTAGGTTTCCCAATCGTGGTGAATGCCGGTATCTTTAACGGTTCGGGCTTGACCAACCAGAAGGATTACTGGACAAAGGGCGTTAACTATTCAGCCAAGGCTCAGTTCCTCTTTCCGAATGTGAACCTGGTGTTGAGTACCCAGAAGATTAAGCCATCTGATGTTACGGTAACGATGTATGATGGCGGTATCACCTTCCACAAGGGTGGTTTCATTGCTGAGGCTGAGTATCTTTACAAGCATTACAGCAAGAATGCCTTTCACGATGTTCATGCTTTCGATGGTTTTGTTTGCTATGACATTCCGGTGGCTAATTCTAAGAGCCTCATCAGGAAGGTTTCTCCTTTGGCAAGATATGATTTCATGAGCGACCATAGTGATGGTACCCGATATGGCGGTTCTGATACAGAACTGGGTGCATTGAAGATCAATGATTACAAGCGTCATCGTGTTACGGGCGGTGTAACCCTGAGTCTTGCCAAGCCATTCATCTCTGATATCCGTATCAACTACGAGAAATATTTCTATCGTAAAGGTGGTATAGCTAAAGTTTCAGAAAAGGATAAGATTGTTGTAGAGTTCATGACAAAGTTTTAATTTTTTTAGGCACGGATTACACGGATTTTTTGACTTGCGTAACTTAAAAAAAGTCATATCGCCAGCCTCCGTGTAATCCGTGTAATCCGTGCCTAAAAGTTACAGCATTCCCTTAGAGCTAGGAAGCTCGAAGTGGTAGATGTCTCTCTTTACCGCCATTTTCAGCGAACGGGCAAGTGCCTTGAAAATGCCTTCTATCTTGTGATGCTCGTTCTCGCCCTCAGCCTTGATGTTGAGGTTCATCTTTGCCGCATCACTCAGACTCTTGAAGAAATGCTTGAACATCTCGGTTGGCATTTCGCCCACCTTCTCTCTGTGGAACTCGGCATCCCAAATCAACCATGGACGGCCACCGAAATCCAATGCTACCTGACATAGACAATCGTCCATCGGCAGACAGTAGCCGTATCTTTCTATTCCACGCTTGTTGCCCAGCGCCTGCAGGAGGCATTCGCCCAGTGCAATACCCGTATCCTCAATGGTATGATGCTCATCCACATAAAGGTCGCCCTTGGTATGGATGGTGAGGTCCATCATGCCGTGCTTGCCTATCTGCTCCAGCATGTGGTCGAAGAAACCAAGACCGGTAGAAATATCGCATTTGCCGCTGCCATCGAGATTTACCTTGATGTAGATATCCGTCTCCTTGGTGGTGCGCTTCACTTCTGCGATGCGGTCGCCGGCAAAGAGAATCTCGGCTATCTTGTCCCAGTCCATGCCATCCTTTCCAAGAATCAGACTCTTGCAACCCAGGTTTTCTGCAAGCTGGGCATCGGTTTCACGGTCACCGATTACATAACTGTTTGCCATATCGTAGGCAGGGTTATCGATGTATTCGGTCAGCATGCCTGTTCCTGGCTTGCGCATCGGCGAGTTATCCTCAGGGAAGTGGCGGTCGATGTGCTGCTTGCTGAAGTGGATGCCTTCGCTCTCCAGGGTCTGGATGATGAAGTTGTGGACTGGCCAGAAGGTATTTTCCGGAAAGGAGTCGGTACCCAAGCCGTCCTGGTTGCTCACCATCACCAGCTCGTAGTCGGTGTGCTGGGCAATGAAGGCGAGGTTGCGGAATACGCCCTTGGTGAATACCAGCTTCTCGAAGCTGTCAATCTGTTCATCCTCTGGTTCCTGAATCAGAGTTCCATCGCGGTCGATGAAGAGTAATCTTGTCTGTTTCATTTCTCTTATATATTATGTTAATACGATTAATATTTTTCTATCTCTGTAGTTGCCATTTTCTGGCTTTCCTTCATTCTCTGTTTCTCTTCGTCTTGCACCTTGTAAGAGCCGAATTGATAGGCAAGTGAAATGCCAAGCCAGCTCAGGGCATAGATGATGAGCAGGAAGGTGATGGTGAACACCAGAAAGAGGAGTGGGGTGAAATAACCCGGCACACCGAGCGGGTCGCCATCAAGTGCACCGAGCTGTGAATAGAACTGTGCGATGATGAGGATGATGGAAGGCAGGGCTGCGATAAAGGTAGCGATGCCTACGATAATCATGCCGAGAAAACTGGTCAGAAAGAAACCACCGAAGTGGCGGAGAATGCGGAGGAGGGATTTTCCTATCTTGCGCTTTTCGCCTTTAGGACACAGTTGCTTTCTTGGCAGAAGATGCCAGAATGATACGATAGCCATCACGATAGTGGCTCCGTAAATGATGGTTTGCAGAATGAACGAAGCCATCGGATTCACGGCTCCCCAATCGTGAAGCGGTTTGTTGGGGAGGAGGAAATAGAGTACGATAGCCAGCAATACAGCAAATGGAACATGGGTAGTCCATGTCTGTTTTACGAGTGATCTGAAGTCACTTGTTATGGTATCGTATGATGCTCTCATGCAGGAAGTTATACTTCGGTGCTTAAATAATTCATTTACTTCCATAACTATCTTGTTTTAATTTCTAATTATCGCTTTTGTTTTTTTACCCTTTAAAAGTTTTTTACCTTTTTACCTTTTTACCTTTTTACTTTTTTACCTTTAAAAGTTTCTTCTGAATTCTGAGCAGGTAATGGCGGTAGCGATAGCCACATTCAGACTGTCGGCTGTAGCTCTACCTTCCGGAAAGTTAGGGATGAGCAGCTTGTGGTTCACCTTCTTTACCAGTTCTGGCGAGATGCCTTTTCCTTCGTTTCCCATCACGATGAGTCCCCGGTTTTCGAGTTTCTGCTGATAGATGTTGTCGCCATCGAGCAGGGTGCCGTAAACGGGAACATCGGCTGGAAGTGATTCTACCAGTCCCAGCAGGTCGCCATATTCTACCTTCACTCTTGCTATGCTGCCCATCGTGGCCTGCACCACCTTCGGATTGTATACGTCGGCAGTATCCTGACTGCAGTAGATATGGGTGATGCCAAACCAGTCGGCGATGCGGATGATGGTGCCTAGGTTGCCTGGGTCCTGAACGCCGTCGAGCGCCAGACTCAGTTCGCTGGTATTAATAGAGTAATCTCCTGAAGTTGCCTGTCTGAATACGGCAAGCACTTGTTGCGGATGCTGCAGGAAACTTACCTTCTTCAGTTCTTCATCAGTAATCTCTATCACCTCGGTTTCAGCCCCGAAGTGTTTGCCCCGGAGCCATTCGCCGGTAGCCACAATCAGGTCGGCAGGTTGCAGAGCGAGCAGATCGTCTACCACCTTGAAACCTTCTGCCACAAACTTGCCTTCTTTATTCCTGTTCTTCTTCAGTTCGAGCGAACGTATGTACTTTATTTTATTCTTGCTAATCATTTATTTTTTGTCTATATGTGTGCAAAGGTAACATAAAATATAGACATTTCAAAATAAAAAGTGCTAAATATTTTGTATTTAATTTGTTTTGCATTATCTTTGCATATCAAAAACGATAGATATTTTGAAAAAAGAAACGATTTCATTACTTGCCTTGCCGCTGCTCATAGCATCTTGTTCTTCGAGCAAAATGGTGCCGGAAGGGGAGTATATATTAAATAAGGTGGAAGTGAAGAGCGACTCGGCTGGGTATAATGCCGGGGCGCTAAAGCAGTATGTGCGCCAGAAAGAGAAACCGAAACTCTTTTCGCTCTTCAAGAATCCTTTCAGCAAGAAACCTGTCATCTACGATACTTTGCAGGCGCGGCTCTCCTGTCAGGATTTGCTTACCGCCATGCAGAACCAGGGTTTCATGCATGCCGGGGTGTCGCTCTATACCACCCGGAAAGGAAAGAAACTGGATGCTACCTATCTGTTGCATCCCGGAGAACCTTTTATCATCGGTAAGGTGAAATATGAGGTGGAAGATGAACATATTCAGCAACTTCTGCATCTCGATAATCCCGATAATCAGCAGATTAAGCCGGGTATGAGATTTACGGTAGAAACATTGGATAATGAACGCAGGCGTATCTCCAGCCTTCTGACCAATGATGGCTATTTCCGCTTTCATAAAGATTTTATCCAGTTTTCTGCCGATACGATTGCGGGACAGAAGGATATCGCCCTGACGCTCCACTTGATGAAGTATAAGGCAAACAGTAATGCTCCTGAGGTTGATCATACCCGATATGAAATCAGAAACATCAACTATCTGAGTAATGACAGCGACCGAATCCATCTGCGCCATCAGGTTTTGCTCAATGCCACTGCCCTCAGCGAAGGCCGTCCCTACAGCGCCGCTGCCTTGCAGCGCACCTATAACAACTTCGCCCGTTTGCAGGCGGTGAAGTATACCAATATCAGTTTCTCTGAAGTTCCTGACAGCAACCAGGTTACGGAGAACGGAATGGGGAGCGACAGCATCAGCCGGCAGATGGATTGCAATATCCAGATCAGTACCAACAAGCCTTCTACCATCGCCTTCCAGCCGGAGGGAACCAATACGGCTGGCGACTTGGGAGCTGCTGCTTCGCT
This sequence comes from Lachnospiraceae bacterium, assembly GCA_963594575.1. Classification (GTDB taxonomy): domain Bacteria; phylum Bacteroidota; class Bacteroidia; order Bacteroidales; family Bacteroidaceae; genus Prevotella. Next base: position 6,467 of record CAVBFV010000148.1, read on the forward strand.
CACTTATACCAACCGAAATCTCTTCAGAGGTAGTGAGCAGCTGAGCATAGAACTTCGTGGAGCTTACGAGGCTATTACCGGTCTGGAGGGGTATCAGGATCAGAACTATACTGAATATTCGGTTGAAGGCAAACTGGTTTTCCCTCGTTTCTTGGCGCCTTTCCTTTCAAGAAATTTCAGAAGAAGACAGACGGCAAACAGCGAGTTGTCGGCAAGTTGGAATCTTCAGAACCGTCCGGAGTTTCATCGCCGCGTATTCTCTACTGCCTGGCGTTATCGCTGGACAGAACCGCGTCATCACCTGGCCTGGCGTTTCGACCTGCTCGATCTCAACTATGTGTATATGCCATGGATATCCGAGACATTCAAGAGAGACTATCTTGATAATGCAGAAAACAGAAATGCCATTCTCCGCTACAATTACGAAGACCTGTTTATCATGAAGATGGGTTTCGGTTTGAGTTATAGCGATGGGGTAGATGCTGTGCGAGTGAATGTAGAGAGTTCGGGCAATCTGCTGAGCGGTGTTTCCAAGGCATTCGGTTTCAAGGTGAACAGCCAGGGACAGCGTACATTATTTAATATAGCTTATGCCCAGTATGCCAAGTTTGATGTAGATTATACCCATCTGATGCAGTTTGATAAGCGCAATGCTCTGGCGCTGCATGCGGGTATCGGTGTGGCTTATCCTTACGGCAACAGTACGGTGCTACCTTTCGAAAAGCGTTATTTCTCAGGTGGTGCCAACTCGGTAAGAGGTTGGGGCGTAAGAGAATTAGGTCCGGGCAAGTTTAAGGGAACTGACGGTAGAATAGATTTCATCAACCAGACGGGTGATGTGAAGCTCGACTTGAATGCCGAATACCGCACTTCGCTCTTCTGGAAGTTTGAGGGTGCAGCGTTTATCGATGCCGGTAATATCTGGACACTTCGCAATTATCAGGATCAGCCTGGCGGCCAGTTCAAGATAGATGAATTCTACAAACAGATAGCTGTAGCCTATGGCTTAGGTCTCAGGTTGAATTTCGATTACTTCATCCTCCGTCTGGATATGGGTATGAAGGCGATCAATCCAGCCTACGGAACGAAGGAAGAGCATTGGGCGATTATCCACCCGAAACTAGACCGCGATTTCGCCTTCCATTTCGCAGTTGGTCTGCCGTTCTAAAAAAGAGTTTACTGAACTTTCGCATGTGGGGAAGTTAAGGGAAGTTAGGGAAGTTAGAGGGAAGTTAAGGGACAAATGTCCTAAGTTTAAGCTAGAAGACTATTGTCTCTTAACTTCCCGAACGACCATAGGGAGTGATAACTTCTTTAACTCCTTTAACTTCTGAACTTGCGAAACTCCTTGCTTTTTTCAAGGCAATTTTTCCAACTTAATCTTCCAGAGCCCCTTTTCCATACAC
>CAVBFV010000149.1:0-7858 GCA_963594575.1 Lachnospiraceae bacterium
GGCAATTCTGTTTACAGACAGGCTGTTGAGAACTACGATGTAGCCAACTACTACACGCAGGGCAATGTTACCGCTACATCCGTAGAGGATGCCAACGGCAACAAGTACACCGAGACAAAGAACCGTTACGACAGTTACTATTTGACTGCCGACGGTGACAAGTACACGTTCGCAAAGCGTGACGTGAACCTTTGGAGTGACCGTGCATCTGCATTCGTACCTCTCCGCTATACGGCAAACTTGCAGTATGAGGGAGCGGCAAACGGTGTGGTTACATCCGAGGCTTGGAACGAGTATTATCTTAATGGCTATCATGGTGAGTTGAAGTCCTACAAGTACAGCGACAAGGGAAGCCTTGGCGAGGACGGAAGCGGAAAGTTTGACTATGCAACCGCCATTAAATACACGGACAATGCAGCGAAGCACATCTTCGGACTTCCAATAGATGTTACGGTGACTGGCGGTGACGGCTCGATTTACCACCATGTGACGGCAAAGTACAACACCAACTATGCCAACCACATCACCCAGATTACGCAGCAGTTGAATGACGGTGCGGCAGTTACTGATTACAAGTACGACTCTTACGGCAACATCATCCAGAAGACCCTCCCTGCCAACGGCAAGGGACAGCGTATGTGGTACAAGTACCGCTATGAGCCTGAGATGAACATGTATGTTGAGCGCATTGACGATGCGTGGGGTTACCGCAGCGAGCAAGGCAATTTTGACTATCGCTATGGTATAGCCAAGGAGCATCGTGACCTCAACAACTTCTACTATGAGACTGATGTTGACGACCTCGGTCGCATTACTGGCGTGCGTGGTCCAAATGAGTTGGCTACGGGCGTGCCTTATGCCATCGCCTTTGAGTATCAGCCTTTGGCTACCTTTGGTGAGAGTGGCATTACCGCTCCTGCATACGCCGTGACCAAGCACTACGACATCCAGCACCCTAACGACGACTTGGAGACCGTTACGTTCGTTGACGGTTTCGGAAGAGCCGTGCAGGTGAAGAAGGACGGTGTTGTGACAAGTGCATCCAAGGGAAGCTCTGCCAAGGACGAGAATGTGATGATAGTCAGCGGAAGAAACGTGTATGATGCTTTCGGACGTGTGGCAAAGGCTTTCTATCCTACAACGGAAGGAACCGGATCGAAATCAACGTTCAGCAAGTCATTTGACAATGTATCTCCAACGGTTACTGTTTATGACGTGCTCGACCGTGCTACCTCTGTGACATTGCCGGACAACTCTACGACAACTACGGCATATACTGTTGACAACGGCAGTCATGCACTTGTTACAACCGTAACAGACGCACTCCATAATGTGCAGGCTACCCATACCAATGGCAGTGGCAAGACCTTGAAGACCATCCAGAAGAGCGGTCCTGACGGTGAGATTACCACCTCGTTTGAGTATGACGGCATACAGCGCCTTGTCCGTGTCACCGACACGGAGGGCAATGTAACGACCTCTACTTACGACATGGGTGACCGCCGTACTGAGGTGAACCATCCTGCAAGCGGCATCACCAGCTTCACATACGATGCGCTCGGCAATGTGCTGACCAAGCAGACTGCCAACCTTGCAAAGGAAGGCAAGTTCATCACCTACGATTATGACTATCAGCGTCTGACGGGTATCAACTATCCAGACCATCCGGAGAACAACGTAAAGTATTACTATGGTGGTCGCAACGCTTCTCAGAACCGTATCGGTCGCTTGATGCTCCGTGAGGACGGAACGGGTGCCATCGAATACTTCTATGGCAAGATGGGGGAAGTAACAAAGACCCGCCGTACGATGATTGTGCCTAACCAGGCGATAGCAACCTACGTGACGCAATGGACTTATGACAGCCACAACCGTCTGTTGGAGATGATCTATCCTGATGAGGAGAAGATTACTTACTCTTACAACCTCGGCGGTCAGCTTGAAAAGGTTCATGGCTACAAGTCATACGGCTACGACTATGTGAGCAAGATAGGCTATGACAAGTTTGAGCAGCGCACATACTTGAAGTATTGCAACGGTGCTGAGACCTTCTACACTTACGACCCACAGCGTCGCAGATTGCAGAACCTCACGGTGAATAGTGGTGGCAACACCATTATGGACAATGCCTATACTTACGATGCGGTGAGCAATGTGCTCAGCGTAGTAAACGGTGCATCAGTGCCTCAGAGTGGCAAGGCTGGCGGACAGATGGCGCATAACTATACTTACGATGCCCTCTATCGTCTTGTCAGTGCAACTGGTACATATACAGGTGCGGACAACAAGACCGCAAGCTACACTCTTGCGATGGGTTACGACAACATGCACCGTATCACATCGAAGCGTCAGATTCTCACGCAGAACAATGTGCAGTTTGATGGTACGCTCAACGCTGGTTATGACCTTACTTATACATACGGCACAGACACTGGTAAGAAATTCCAGCTTGCCAACGTTAAGGATGTGAACTACCGCACGGAGGAGACGCCTTCAGAGAGTGAGAATGTGAACAACAATCATGCCTATGAGTATGATGCCAATGGTAATCTTGTTTATGTCAATACAAGCCGTACAAAGAAGAACGGTGTGACTGACGAGAAGACCACGGAACGTAAACTCAAATGGGATGAGGAGAACCGTCTCCTTGCTTCTGATGATAACGGCTTTGTAACCAATTATTGGTATGATGCTGACGGTGAGCGTACGGTGAAGACATCAGGCGAGAGTGACCAGGTTTATGTGAACTCAGAGTTTGCAGGAGGTCGCACGAACACTGCCAAGTTCTCTTTGTATGTAAGTCCATATTTGGTTGCTAACCAAGGCGGACGCTACACCAAGCACATCTATATCGGTAGTCAGCGAGTCGTTTCCAAGATTGGTGACTTCGACTCTTACGGTTCTGACCCACGCCGCATCCAGTATGCAGGTAGCGAGACTGATGGACTTTCTGTTGACTATAAGCAAAAATATGTCCAGCAGTTGCAGGTTATCAAGGATAATTATGCAACCTTTGCAGTGCCGTACAATGGCGAGGACAACAACGATTATGTCGATGGCAAGGGCTTCTGCTGCAATGACGGCAGCTTGGAGGCTGCGCAGGCACGTGTTATGGCAAGAGCAATGAAGAACAATTTCCAAGAGGGCGACTCATACGAGAAGATGCAGTTCTACTATCACCCAGACCATTTGGGTAGCAGTAGTTACATCACCAACCTTGACGGTGAGGTGGTGCAGCATATCGAGTATGTTCCTTTCGGTGAGGTGTTCATTGAGGAGCGCAATAATATTTGGAATACGCCTTATCTTTTCAATGCGAAGGAATTCGATGAGGAGACGGGATTGTATTACTATGGAGCAAGGTACTATGACCCGAGGGTGAGTTTGTGGATTAGTACGGATATATTGGAAGAGAAGAATTATGGAAATTCAAGTTATGCGTATACCTATAATCCAATTACTTTTATTGATCCTATTGGCACAGACACAATAAATATATCCTATGTTAATAAAAAATGGAAGATAGATGCGCCCATAATAGCTGATGGAAATGACGTCTTTAATGTCGCAAATGGAGATAAAAAAGAAACCTATGAATTTTCACAAGGAGAGCATGGGAAGCGAGTGAATTTGTTAAACTTGGAAATAGGTGAAACAAAAGACAGTTATACACTAGGAGTGTATCATATATCTGGAGAAGCAGATAATGGCACAGGGTTCTATGTTGCTCCAGGAGGAGAGCCAAGTACAAAGAACGGAAGTGGTCGAAGGATTCCTGATGGAACATATCCAATAATTAATCCGACGGCTGGATCACAATGGATAAAACCTGGAGTTGGAGGAAACGTAAGTAAGCGAGGAATCAGATTCCACTATGGAGGAACAAATCCAAGATCTTGGACAGAAGGATGCTTTGTTTTATCCTCTGGGTATTCTGTTAATGGAAATACGATCCATTATAATGCTGATGAATCAAAAACGGCATCAAGAAAATTTGACAATGCTTTGGGAGCCATAGGACATTTTTCGTATCGACCTAAAAGTAGGACCTATAATAGAGAAGGGGCAACTTTTAATGCTCCAATTAAACATACCCTAATTCTTAAATCAAGGAAAAAGTAATAATGTTATGTAAGTCTGTGTTATTGAAGATTTTCAATAACACAGACCTTTAATTAACTTTTGAACACTCTAAAAATGAAGAAGTCCTTATCTTTGATATTGTATGTATTTATGTGCAGCTGTTGTCTTGGCTCTTCGAGAGTCTCATTGAATTATAAAAATGATGAATCAACAGACGCACTAGAAGTAAAGTCGCCAATCTGTAGTCCTCTAAATTCTGAAGATAATGAACTAACAGATTCTATAACAACTAATTTTTCTCAGAGCAATGTAACATATTATGGTATCCGGATTTGGCCCCAAGACGAAGAATACTACCAGAAAAGTGTAGAAAACAGGTTGTATCTTGTGTTAGGGATTAATGATACGTTGGTAGTTATATCCGATAACCCAATATTTTTTGGGGCGAATATATTATCAATAAGATCAAAAAGTAGAGCAAGGAAGGTATATTCAAGGTACAATCTTAATTTTGACAATGATCTTCCAATAAGATTTTATGCCACATCTTCATCAGATACTCTTATTTATGAAAAAATACCAATAAAATCTGCTCCGTATCAATTGTCCAAGGGTATATTGAAGACAAATAGGTTAATTGGTCTCCCCATATATGTGGGTATGCCTATCAAAGTGCTAAATAGAAAAGTGGGGATAGAGGGAATAATCCCACTTGAAACCTTAACAGAGTATAAGGTAATGTGCGTCATACATCCAGAAGCGGTTCGCTCTCTTTGGGTAGATAAACAATATATCCAATCATTGAAGCAGTTAAGTCACTGTGATATAACAATGATCATATTAAAATTAAAAGATAACAAGATTGATACCATTGAGTTTACCAATTTTGGGAAATATAAAATGACGGATGGAATGAGCGTAACATCATATTTAAAATTTAGATAATGCGGTAATGGCCAAAAGACGTAAAGAAATTCCAGTAAGCGAAAGAACTGTTATTTTGAAAGGATTACGAAAATGAAAAAAACATTACCCGTTGGCGGAATTAAATATGGAATAAGATGGGTAATGCTTCAAATCGGGAGTTGTTGTAATAATCATCTGATTATCAATGTGATTTTTAAAAGATTAGGCGTAAAGGCAGGGAAAGATTCTCTGCCTTTTGCTATATTTGTAACCCAAAACAAAGAAAATGAATATACGAGAACGCTTCGGCACTTTATGCTCCAGATTGGGAGTCGAGCTTCAATGTCCACATTGCTACTCAAACAATATTATCAAAAGTGGTAAAAGTAGTACAGGTAAACAACGCTACCGATGCAAACATTGCCAGAAGCGTTTTATTACTGACTACACATACAAAGCCTATCTTCCTAACTCTGACACCAAAATCACTCAACTGACCAAAGAGGGATTGGGTATTCGCAGTACGGCACGAATATTGGGAATTTCATTACCACCTTGCTTAAGAAGATTTTGCAGATAGTAAGCAATATCAAGCAGCCACCTACCTCTGTAGGCAAGACCTACGAAGTGGATGAGATGCGCATTTTTATCGGTAAAAAAATCATCCGCGCTGGTTAGTGTACGCCTTGGATAGAGAAACTCGCAAGGTTGTGGCTTTTAAAGTGGGCAGACGTACCAACCGTACTCTGTCTGTTGTGCTTCAAAGTCTTTTTCTGTCCAAAGCCAAAATGATTTACACCGATAAACTGAAAAAATACAGTTATCTCATCAGCTGAAAAATACACCGTACCGTTTTCCGTTCTACCAACCATATCGAGTGGCACAATCTTACACTTCGTATCCACCTGAAACGACTGAACCGAAAACGATTTGTTACAGCCGCAGTTTATCAGTGCTAACAGCTATCATAAGGATTTACCTGTGGGTATAGCTACGGTCCGTAATCATAACACCGCAACCACAATACCCAATCCGTGTTTGCACTACTTGTCTGGAATGAGATTGGACAAGGCAGGGGTGTTTTTTATCCTTTGAATCTCCGAATCAACCAGCGTCAGTATCTCTTGTTTTACCTTACGATAGTTGGCTTCGATAGTCTCTTTGAGATTATCGGAGCCATCTTCGTTTTTGAATTCCACTATCACTGGGATAGGCTGGTATGCTTTCATTTCTGCCGACACCTTGACGCTATCCACCACTATCTCCGCATGGAAAATCTTTTGGTCGATGCGTTCGTCGAAGTTATCGGACACCGCACCCACGAATATACCTTGTGTGAGGTTGGAAATCTTGCTTGCCGGGATAAGGCTATCCATTTGCGTGGAAATGGAGGTGGATTTGTCGTTGCGGTTGATGGTCATGGACTGCCGTTGCTGTAGCACCTTTCCGAAGCGTTCGCTAAGTGTCTTGGCAGTTTCGCCCACAACTTGACCGCTAAACACATTGCCTACAGTGTTCTGGATTACCTTGCTCTCCTTGTCGCCATAGTCACGGGTAAGCTGCGAAAAGTCCTGAAAACCCAAGCACACGGCGACCTTGTTGCTTCGGGCTGTGGCGATAAGGTTATCCAACCCACGAAAGTAGATAGTCGGCAACTCGTCGATTATCACAGACGATTTGAGCTGCTTCTTCTTATTGATGAGCTTCACGATACGGCTATTATACAGACCAAGTGCTGCCGAATAGATATTCTGGCGGTCGGGATTGTTACCTACAACCAGCACTTTCGGCTCCTTGGGATTATTGATGTCAAGCGAAAAATCATCGCCCGTCATCACCCAATAAAGGGCTGGTGAAATCATTCGTGAAAGCGGTATCTTGGCACTGGCTATCTGTCCCTGCAACTGATCCTGCGCTCCTCCCTCCCAAGCGTCCATAAAGGGAGAAAGATAGTTGGCAAGTTCATCGTAAGAAGTGAGTATCGGGAATATCTGTGCGTAAGGACGGTTCAGAAACTCGATAGCATGGGGAAAGGTGCAGTACTTTCCTTTCTCATATATCTTCAGAAACCAAATGATGGCAGCCAGCAAGATAATCGGCGACTCCACAAAGAAGTCTCCCTGCTTCTGAATCCACGAACGGTTAAGGTTGAGCATAATAGTATAGGCACTCTCGTAGGCATCCGATATATCCGTCATAAAGGCGGGATTGATAGGATTGCACCGATGCGACTTTCTCGGATCATCGAAGTTGATGACATAAAACTGAGGTTTTACCTTGTAGGCATCCAAGTGATGAAGCAGGTGATTGTAGGCTATCTCTGACAAATCGGGGAACTTATAGTCGTAGATATACATGGCAAAGCCTTTCTCAATCTGCTGCTTGATATAGTTGTTCACAATGGCGTAAGACTTACCCGAACCCGGCGTGCCGAGCACCATCGAGGCACGGAAGGGATTGACCACGTTAATCCAACCTTTGTTCCACTTCTTCTTATAGTAAAAACGTGTAGGCAGATTGACAGAATACTCGTTCACCATGAGTTTGGTCTCCTGCATGAAACTCTCGTTCTCATTATTGAAGACATCTTCCATGAGGTTGTGTTTCAAGAGCCTGCTAATCCAGAGTCCTCCCATCAACAGGCAGATATAACCCGCTGTCATTGTAAAAATGTACAGCGTGGCATTGCCCAAATGTGATATAGGCAGAAGCAATAACCACCAGTTGAGGAAGAACAGACAGGAGCCAACAGCAAGAACCGTCCAAATCCTGTTCCAACTCATCTTTTCCGCTTTCACGCCCTTGGTTCCCAGACATGAGAGTGCCAGGAGCAGAAGCGAAAACAGCTTGGTATAGAGAATGGAATGAA
>CAVBFV010000150.1:0-7849 GCA_963594575.1 Lachnospiraceae bacterium
AGCCAGCCTCTCCCGAGAGATTTATAGAAAATGCCACTCATGGCATTCCTATATCGTTGATTAAAAATATTATCTTATTAAAATATTCCATCACAGCGATTACTCACCGTAACCCGTATTCTGCTTGATGTTAGGGTTAGCGTTGATCTCTGCCTGCGGAATGGCAGCAATAGCCTTGAAGTAATCACGGTCGAAAGACTGTGCTTCCTTACTCAAGGTCTTATGCCAGCCCTTGTCAGCATCGCTTGTATAACGAACGATAGTTTCGTTGCAACGCAAAGCATCAAAGTAACGCTGACCCTCACCAATCAACTCCTTACGACGCTCAATCAAAATGCGATCGAGAGTGATGTCTGACTCTGTTGCCAAAGCAGAAGCTGAAGTTGTACGGTTCTTTACTAAGTCGTTGAGATATTCTACAGCCTTAGCCTTGTCATTGGTGCGGAAAGCACACTCTGCAGCTGTAAGATATACCTCAGACAAGCGAATGATAGGAATGATAGTAACGTTACGAAGGTTACCACCCTGACCACGAAGCTTGTTCAGATAAACCTTATTGGTGCCAAAAGCAGCAACTTCCTTATCAGCTGTAGCTGGCAAGAACATATCGTTACGAACATCATTTGCATCAGCAGACAACATATCTACGAACTTCTTGGTTGCAACCATCTCCTTATATCCATCTCTTCCCTGAAGGTTACCAATACCATTCAAGTCATTGTTATCTGTAGAACCAGATACATTCAAGCGGAATAAGAACTCACTCTCATTAGGAGTACCAGCATCCCATGCCTTGAAATATTGGTCACGAGTCCACAACGCTGCGCCAGAATTCTTGATAATATCCTCAGCAACAGACAAGGCGTTAGCATAATCACCCATATTCAAATAAACACGAGAAAGGATTGCCTTTGCTCCCCAAACGCTTACATAACCTGGTTCTGTCTCTGTAGCAAGAGCATTAGAGCTGATAGCCTCAGTCAAATCCTTCACTACTTGGGTGTAAACCTCAGCAACAGTGCTACGAGCTGGTTTTGCATTAGACTCCAGCACTTCTGTTACCAATGGTACACCAAGAGATGCACCCTGATCCTCTGTATATGGCTTACCATAGATACGAACAAGGTCAAAATGAGCAAGGGCACGGAGTACCTTTGCCTCTGCCGCATACTGGTCGATAGTAGCCTTAGCCTCTGCTGCATCGCTCAAAGCACCACCTTCTGCAGCAGCTATGATACGATTAGCACGGCCAATAACAATATATGGTGATTTCCAAGTTACGGTACTGGAAGAAGTACTTGATGTAAACTCAGATGCTGTCTGATAGTTCATATCATAGTAGAAACTTGCACGGTTAGAACCACCAATATTATTATACTGATAATCATCACCTGCATGAACATCACCATAAACGAAGAACTGCATACCATAGTAATCTACCAAGCTGCTGTTTCCCTTCAAAGCCTTATACATACCCGTTCTCGCAGCATCCAAGTCTGAACTGCTGGTCAAGGCTGCATCTGCATCTGTACCATCAGAAGGAGCTACGTCCAACCAATCATTGACGCAAGATGACAGGCTGGCTGCCAAAATAGCGCAGCCCATTACCTTATATATTGATTTTAATACTTTCATTGTATTTCGTTCTTTTATAAATTAGAAACTAAGTTCGATACCAAATGTATAAGTTCTCAAAGCTGGCATTTCGAATGTACACAAGCCATCCGCTGGTGTCTCTGGATCAACATAAAGATCCTTAGACTTCCAGGTCAACAAGTTGTTGGCAGAGAAATATACACGAGCCTTGCTCAAGCCGAGGTTGCTGATCCACTCCTTTGGTGCAGAGAAACCTAAGGTAAGGTTCTTCAAGCGAAGATAATCGTTAGGCATCAACCAACGAGAAGACAACACACGCTTACCATAACCAGCCTGGAACTTAGGCAACTTAGCATTATCGCCTGGTTTCTGCCACATATCCTCCAACTTATAGTAAGAAGGGATTGCTCCATAGAGGGTGTATGTACCACCATTATCGTGCAACCAAGTAGCATAATCATAAGAGTCACCGCCCAACTTATAGGTCAAAGTAAAGTTGAAGTCGATAAACTTCCACTTGATGAAGTTAGACAAACCGCCCTCAAGTGCTGGCTCATGATGACCAACAATAGTCTTGTTTGCCTCAGCTACATTAGTAGTGGTCTTGCGAGCATTCTCAGTTCCATCATTGATGTAATAGCTCTCCAAACCTGTCTCAGGGTCAACACCTGCATACTCATACATATAGTAAGAATAGTAAGGCTTACCTACCTGATGAATCATGGCACCGCTGATAATCTTGTCATCATCACCTGTCAACTCTGTTACCTTGTTGGAGTTATGACCAAAGTTCAGAGAAGTAGTCCAAAGGAAGTCCTTCTTCTGAATGTTGGTAGAAGAAATGGTCACCTCAATACCTTGGTTACGCATAGAACCTACATTCTGAGCCATGGTAGCCAACAGAGAAGAATCATCATAGTAACCTGGAATCATAGAGATAGGACGGTTCATAATCAAATTGGATGTATTACGAACGTAGTAATCCAATGTTACAGAGATACGGTTGAGGAATGTCAAGTCAAGACCAAAGTTCCAAGCCTTGTTCTGCTCCCACTTCAAGTCCTTGTTGGCTACACCAATGATACCCATACCATTGCTACCATTGTAGTACTCACCATACTTATAAAGGTTCATGTAACTATACAAGCCAGATGGAAGAGTTCCGTTCACACCATAAGATACACGAATCTTACCATCGCTCAATATATCCTTGATAGAATCCATGAACTTTTCTGTACCAAAGCGCCAAGCACCAGATACAGACCAGAACGAACCCCAACGATTCTCACGTGCCATACGAGAACTACCATCACGACGATAGCTTACACCAGCATAATACAAATCGTTATAGTTGTAGTTGACACGACCCAAGAAAGAAGTCATCTTTGAGTCATACTTGTAACTCTGCATAGAGGTATCGCCAGAGTTAGCGAACTCATACAAGTTGCCAGGGTAGTCTGTACCAGAAGCGTATGAGTTGTTGTTATGCCATGCCTCTGTCTCGAAACCAAGCAAAGCATCCACATTGTGGGCACCAAAAGACTTATTGTATGTCAACTGTGTCTGAGTGTTCATGGTTGTCCACTCATTGTAAGTACGCTGCATCACACCATTTGAGCCAGAACCATTACCACAGAATTTGTCCCAAAGCACATCCTCGGTAGAGTTGATGTAGTCGTAAGCTACCTTCTCACGCAACTTCAAGTTATCCCAAATGTTCCATTCGAGAGCCAAGGTGCTGTAAGAACGTGTCGTATTGGTTTTATCTGACATGTGCTGGTTCTCATAAATAGGGTTATAACCATTGTTATAAGCGCCATCTGTCTTTGTCAGCAAATTACCATTCTTGTCATAGATAGCATTAGAAGGGCCGAGGAACCATACTGCACTTGAGATGGCACCAGCAAAAGAAGCGCCACCATCCATGGCAGAGTTCTGATGCATAGATGAAATCAAAGAACTAGCATCCAACTTGAACTTACCGAAGCGATGGCTTACGTTGAAGTTACCTGTCATACGCTCCAAACCAGAACGTTCTACAATACCATTCTGCTTAGCATAAGACAAAGAAGCATAGAACTTAGTCTTATCATTACCACCATTTACACTTGCCTGATAGTTCTGATTTGAACCATTTTTGAAAAGCGCATCACGCCAGTTTGCCCAACCATTCTCTGGTTTTGCTGCATAATCATCAATATTTTGATCGGCAAAAGCCGCAGCAGAGGCATCAGTAGTACCATCAATATTATCAAAAGCATAGTTTTTCAAACCTTGATAAATCAAGGCACGACGATCATCACCACTCAAAGTTGGGCGGTAGTTGATGGCCATATTAGAGAAACCCCAGTCGCTGCGGAAATCAACCTGGGTCTTACCTGCACTACCACTCTTGGTTGTAATGACAAGCACACCATTGGCTGCACGAGAACCATACAATGAAGCAGCGGCTGCATCCTTGATAACTGTGATAGACTCGATGTCATTGCTATTCAATGTAGAAAGCGCATTGGTACCAGAACCATTGTAACCATTACCAGACTCAGCATCATTGAAACCACTCAAGTTACCAGAGTTCATTGGAGTACCATCAATCACAATCAATGGATCGTTACCTGCATTGATAGAACCCATACCACGAATACGGATATAGTTCATTGCACCTGGCTGGCCAGAGAAAGAAGAAATAGAAACTCCTGGGATATTACCAGAAAGCTTATCTTCAACAGAAAGTGAAGGAACATCACTCAACTTAGCTGTTGACATGGAAGCAGCAGCACCTGTAAATGAGGATTTCTTAAAGTTACCATAACCTGTAACAATCACCTCGTCCAGGGTTTTGTTGTCAGAAGTCAAAGCAATCTTCATGTTAGAACTTGCTTTAACAGTTTGTGGATTCATACCTATATAGGTAATCTCCAACTTGGAGCCGGCTGGAACATTCAAACTGAAGTTTCCATCGACGTCCGTAACAGTACCCGTATTAGTACCAGCTACCTTGATTGATGCGCCAATAACAGGCTCACCATCCTCAGAAGCTACTACCTTACCGGTAACGGATGTTTGAGCAAAGGCTACTCCACAACTGAGAATTGCCCCCCCCACAAATAAAGCGATTCTTTTAAACATAATCTCTCTCTTTATTAGATAATAATTTATAAATATAATAATCGGCTGCAAAATTAGATTTTTTTTCGGATATTTGCAAATATTTTGAAAGAAAAATTTAATAACGCACATAAAAAAGTCTGTTTTTAACACTTCTACCTTGTCATATTGCAACAAAAAGGATATTTTTGCAGCAATAAGGCTATAATTTGTAAGAACAGAAATAAGAAGGTTCTTAAGTTATCTATACCGGCATCTGCCGGGTAAGACGTATTGCTTAAATACGTAGAACAAATAGATTAAGTAGTCACAGTTCTACGGTTCATTGGTTCTAACAACTGGTTCCGTACGGTTGCCGGCAGCTGCCGGCAGCATTGCTTCCATATGCCAGCAACATTGCTGGCATATGCCGACAACTCTGCTGGCATATGGCAGCAACCCTACAGATCTAATTCCTCAGAACAACAGATACGTTATCTATAAGCATAAGATATATCTGTTTCAGGCTTACTATCTGCAAAGAATAAATAGAATATCATACAGACTGCAGGGAGCAAAATACTTGACATACCACAAAAAAGAAAACGTTTACGGCACTTTTTAGTTAAAAAATTTGGGTATATTGCACATTTTTCGTAATTTTGCGCACGATTTCAACGACTAGAACAAAACAAAGTGGTTTTACACCTTATTATATATATAGAGAATGATATATGTAGGGGATTGTCGTTAGTATAAACAAAAGTATTAAGATAACAATGACTCACAATTTGTTAAAAGGCAAGCGTGGCATCATCTTCGGTGCACTCAATGAGGAATCAATCGCTTGGAAAGTAGCTGTAAAGGCTGCTGAAGAGGGTGCTACTATCGCACTTAGTAATACAGCTATGGCTTTGCGTATGGGTACGCTGGATAAGCTCGCTGAACAGATCAACGCTCCTATCATCGCAGCTGATGCGACTAGCGTAGAAGACTTGGAAAAGGTATTCACAGAGGCTCAGGAGAAACTCGGTGGCAAAATCGACTTCGTGCTCCACTCTGTAGCTATGAGCCCTAACGTTCGCAAGCATCGTACATACGATGACCTCGACTACAACTTCCTGAACAAGACATTGGACATCTCTGCTATCTCTTTCCACAAGATGTTGCAGGTAGCCAAGAAGTTGGATGCTATCAACGAGTGGGGTTCTGTAGTAGCTCTCACATACGTAGCTTCTCAGCGTACATTCTTCGGTTACAACGATATGGCTGATGCCAAGAGCATGCTCGAAAGTATCGCCCGCAGCTTCGGTTACATCTATGGTCGTGAGAAGCACGTACGCATCAACACCATCTCTCAGAGCCCTACAGCTACAACAGCAGGTAAGGGTATCAAGGATATCGAG
Source organism: Lachnospiraceae bacterium (assembly GCA_963594575.1). GTDB lineage: Bacteria > Bacteroidota > Bacteroidia > Bacteroidales > Bacteroidaceae > Prevotella. The sequence continues at coordinate 6,090 of CAVBFV010000150.1, forward strand.
AACATGATGGACTTCGCCGACAAGATGTCTCCACTCGGAAACGCCGTAGCTGAGGATTGCGCTAACTACTGCGTGATGATGTTCTCTGACTTCACCCGCAAGGTAACCATGCAGAACCTCTTCCACGATGGTGGTTTCTCATCAATGGGTATGAGCCTCCGTGCCATGAACCAGTATGCTAAGGATATGGCTCCTTATGAGGATGAGAATGGTAAGGTTATCTACGGATAATCAGGCAGAAGAGAAAAAATCTCACTAATATACAAACAGGTATGTTCAGTAAAAATCTGAGCATACCTGTTTTTTTATTCATATCCACCCTCTATCTTAAACTTGGCAACAAGCGGAAGATGATCGCTGTATCCACCCAAATATCGTGGACCGAGATAGGTGCGGAAAGGTTTCTTTCCGCCATATTTCTCATCATCTTCCAAGAGGAATGGCAAATCTCCTATCTGACAATCCATCTTAAGCCGGGAAAGCGAAGGACTGAAGAGAATCTGGTCAAGACTTCGCCAATCTCCATGCCAGCGATAAGTAGCCTTGGCACCATGAGAGCCTTTGGCGCCAACAGATATATTAATAAGGTGATGCTGATAAAGATAACGAAGAGCCGGAGAATCGGAATAATCGTTGAAATCGCCGGCTACGATAATCCTTGCACTATCATTGAGCGCATAGATAGAATCTACAACAGAAACCAGCTGGCTGGCTACCTGCAGGCGGTAGGGACGCGAAACCTGTTCGCCGCTACGCCGGCTGGGCGCATGCAATACAAAGACATGGAGCGTATCATCATTCATAATCCGCCCCGAAGCGTAGAGAATATCTCTCGTAGGACGAGTATCAGGCAGCGGCTTGATGCGGATGGACCGGAACTGTATAAGCGCAAAAGAAGATGGCTGATAAAGCAAAGCCACATCTATGCCTCGTTCATCAGGCGAATCGGTCATCACATAATCATAATTCACACCGCGAAGAGCTGAACGCCGGGTTAAATCAAACAGCACACTATCGTTCTCCACTTCGCAAAGCGCCACAAAATCGGGAACATGCCAGGACTTCTCCGAGGGTCTTGAAGGATTACTAGAGGAGGCGGTACCAACAAGCGACAAATCTTCATAACCCAAAGCTACTATAGTCTTGGAAAGATTTGCCAGCTTGCGCCAATAGCGATAAGGCGTCCACTTGTAACTGCTCTGTGGCAGGAATTCATAGTCATTCTTCAGCGAATCATGCCTCGTATCGAAGAGGTTTTCGCAGTTCAACTCCACAAAAGTGAGGAAACTTGATAAGATGAGAGTGAAAAACATAACATTTTATTTTGTATTGTCAACGATTTGATGTATCTTTGCAGTCGGTTTACAATGGTCCTATAGTTTAACGGATAGAACGGAGGTTTCCTAAACCTTTGATCCGAGTTCGATTCTCGGTGGGACCACGTACTTTTCTTATCATTCCAGAGATGATAAAACAATAAAGGTCGCTCCTGACAATCAGGAAGCGACCTTTATTGTTTTTATATTCTTTCCAGTATCTTTCTCTATCCGACATACATCGGACAGAGAAAGAATGAAGAGTTTCTGATTACTTAACTTCTGCAACCTCCTCAGCTGGTTCTTCCTTAATCTTACGACCAAGAACGATGTAAGCCATTGGAGATGCTATGAAGATAGATGACAATGTACCGAATACTACACCCAGAATCATTGCGAATGAGAAGCTGCGGATGCTGTCACCACCGAGGATGAAGATACAGA
>CAVBFV010000151.1:0-7808 GCA_963594575.1 Lachnospiraceae bacterium
GTTACCACGCTCTTCTTCTGAACACCGTAACCTACAACAACCACTTCGTCCAAAGCCTTGTCGTCTTGTTTCAGAGTAATCTTCATGTTGGCTGAAGGACGAATCTCTGCATCCTTGTAGCCAATGTAGGTGATAACCAAGGTCTGGTTAGCATCTGCATCGATGACAAAGTTACCATCAAGGTCGGTAATTGCACCGGCACCCTTGACGCCTTTAACCTGTACGGTGGCTCCGATAACGGGTTCACCCAGGTCATCCAACACGACACCCTTGAAGGTGTTTTTCTGTGCGAGCGCTGACGTCGACATCAATAATGCAGTCGCCAGCAATAGACTTTTTGTTTTCATATTCGATTATTAGTTTAGAAAAAATATCTATTTGTTAGTTCACTCTATTATAATAATGTATAAGACTGTGCGGCTGTGCATTTCCTAAAATGCGTTAAGCCGTGTTTTCGTTTGCAAATATAATATGATTTTTTGATAATTCCTAGCCCCTTCAACAGATAAGTGGGAAAAATACTTGCTTCAAGCAACTTATATCGTTAGTTTTCAGATACTTATCTATTTTTTAATAACTATACGAAAGTGGATGGGGTAAAATGGAGAAAATGAGGCTAGAACACCCCTGAAACGTTATATCAGTATATTTCAGTGTTCACACTCTGCCACTTTTCAATAACGCACATCGCTCATTATACTTCTCATTATCAACAACTTACAAAAGTTATATTTTTGCACCCATCCACTTTTCACTTATCACACATCATTTTTTCATTATTTATTTAGTAATTTTGCAGATGAATGAGCATATACGCCTAAACGCACAAAAAAAACGTGAGAGGCGGTGTGCAAAACAAACAACTGCAAGAAATAAACAAACCATAATAAATTCATTACTTATGAAACAGTTCATTTTATCATGTGTCCTGTCGGTTGCAGCCATCGCTCCATCTCAGGCACAGCAGACTACCAGACAATTGCCAGTCTATCTCGACCAGACCAAGCCGGTAGAGCAGCGCATCGATGATGCCATCTCTCGCATGACGCTGGCAGAGAAGATACGCATCATCCATGCTCAGAGCAAGTTTTCATCAGCCGGTGTACCACGCTTGGGATTTCCTGACTTCTGGACGGATGACGGACCTCACGGAGTGCGTCCTGACGTATTATGGGACGAGTGGGAACAGGCAGGTCAGACCAACGATTCCTGCGTAGCCTTCCCTGCCCTCACCTGTCTTGCCGCATCATGGAATCCGCAGATGAGCCGCATCTATGGCGAAGCATTGGGCGAAGAAGCCCTGTATCGCGGCAAGGACATGATTCTGGGTCCTGGCGTCAACATCTACCGCACGCCTCTCAACGGCCGTAACTTCGAGTATATGGGCGAAGATCCGTTCCTGGCGAGCATCATGGTAGTGCCGTATATCCAGGGATTGCAGTCTAAGGGCGTATCAGCCTGCGTAAAGCATTATTGCCTGAACAACGACGAGGAATACCGCCATCAGGTCAACGTAATCGTAAGCGACCGTGCTCTCCACGAAATCTATCTCCCTGCCTTCAAGGCGGCTGTTGAGAAGGGTAAGACATGGGGCATCATGGGAGCCTACAACCTATATAAGAATGAGCACAACTGCCACAACCAGTGGACCCTGAACAAGATTCTGAAGGGCGACTGGAAGTATGATGGTGTCGTGGTAAGCGACTGGGGCGGTGCTCACGACCTGGAGCAGTCTGTAAAGAACGGGCTGGATATGGAGTTCGGCACCTGGACAGACGGTCTTACGATGGGCGCTACCAACGCCTACGACAACTATTATCTCTCCATGCCTTACATGAAGGCCATACAGGAAGGCAAGTTCACCCAGAAGGAGCTGGACGATAAGGTACGTCGCGTATTGCGCCTCTTCTATCGCACTACGATGAATCAGAACCGTCCTCATGGTTTCCTCTGCTCAGAGAGCCATTATGCAGCTGCCAGACAGATTGCTGAGGAAGGCATCGTATTGCTCCAGAACAGGAACAATGTGCTTCCTATTAACACCCAGAAGGCTAAGCGCGTACTGGTAGTAGGCGAGAATGCCATCAAGATGATGACCGTAGGCGGAGGCTCTTCTTCGCTCAAGGTACAGCGCGAGATTTCGCCTCTCGAGGGTCTGAAGACGCGCCTGGGCAAGGACGGCATCGAGGTAGATTATGCCCGCGGCTATGTGGGCGATGTAACAGGCAACTATAATGGCGTTACAACCGGTCAGAACCTGGAAGATAAGCGCAGCGAGGCTGAGCTGACATCCGAAGCCGTAGAGAAAGCCAAGACTGCCGACTATGTCATCATGTTTGGCGGTCTGAACAAGAGCGATTTCCAGGACTGCGAGGGTCACGACCGCAAGCAATATGAGCTGCCATACAATCAGGATAAGCTGATTGAGGCTTTGGCTAAGGCAAACAGAAACTTCGTTTATGTCAACATCTCGGGCAATGCGGTAGCTATGCCTTGGAAGGCTAAGGTTGCCGGCATCGTACAGGGCTGGTTCATCGGTTCGGAGAGCGGCGAAGCCCTGGCAAGCATCCTTACAGGCGATGCTAACCCTAGCGGCAAGTTGCCGTTTACATGGGTCAACTCGCTGAAGGAAGTTGGTGCTCATGCACTCAATACCTATCCGGGAACCTGGCGTCAGGAAGGTGGAGCCAGCACCAAGGGCAACATCATTGATGAGGAATATAAGGAAGGCATCTATGTAGGTTACCGCTGGACCGATAAGGAGCGCATCAAGCCTACCTTTGCATTCGGTCACGGCTTGAGCTACACCCAGTTTGCCATCTCTAATCTGCGCAGCGACAAGATGCAGATGAAGCAGGACGGCACAATCACCTTTACCGTAAACGTAAAGAATACCGGAAAGCGTGCCGGAGCCGAGACGGTTCAGCTCTACATCCACGATGTCAAGTCATCAGTAGACCGCCCTCAGAAGGAGCTGAAGGGATTCCAGAAGGTTTATCTCCAGCCAGGTGAGAGCAAGGATATCAGCATCACCATCAGCAAAGAGGCCCTCAGTTTCTACGATGAGGCATCTTCATCCTGGAAGGCTGAAGCCGGAAAGTTTGAGGCTCTTGTTGGTAATGCAGCCGATAACCTGAAGCTCAAGAAAGCCTTCGAGCTCTTTTAAAAAGAATGATTCGATTCTGAGAAATTGAACGGAGGGAGGAAATAAATATAACGCATAAAAGTTTGTTACGGTGAAACGCCGTAACAAACTTTTATTGTATTCCCCTGCTTTTCATCCATTGACAAGCTTGCGTAGGAACGGGGATCTTCCAAAATATCAACATCCTGATTATCAGAAGATTAACCCACTTGACACCCTAAAACAGGGCGCATGGGTATCTGCAGCATTTACTCCTGAATTTTCGCAAGTTTGCGCCATCACGCCCAGAAAGGCTTATTTCATGCCAATCTGCTTCACACGCTGCTCGAACTCTTCCCTGTCACAGATGGCACTATTCTTGATTTTGGCGCGATAATTATAGATAGTGTTCACAGAATAGTGAAGGAACTCGGCAATCTTAGAACTGTCCTCGATGCCCAGACGGATAAGGGCAAAGATACGGAGGGTGGTAGAAAGACGGCTGTCATCTTCGAGCACGATACGCTCTTCAGGCTTCAAGAGGGCATTGAACTCCTCAACAAAGTCAGGGAAGAGCTTCAGGAAGGCGGAATCGAAATACTCATACAGCTCGCCCATGTAGGCCTCGCCAGCCTGCATCTGCTCCAGCAACTTGTTGAGTTCTCTAGCCTTCACCAGTTTCACTACTCGCTTGCGCATGGTCTCTATCTTGTCGACATAGATGGCACAAAGGCGCAGAAAGCGACCAATATATACTTCCTTCATCTTGTTACTCTCGTTGAGAGAATGGTTCATCTCGTTAAGACGCTCATTTGCCAACTGCAAGGCATGGTTGGTTTCCTTCAGCTTATGATGGGCCGCAGCAATGCGCTTGCGCTGCTTGTTGACATAGTAGAGCAAGACCATAACCACGAAGAGAAGCAGGGCAGAACACGCTACCATGAACCGCAGATGCTGGTTGCTCGCTGAAAGTTCTTTCTGATAGCCCTCCTCAATCTGCGTGAGCACAGGCATGATCTGGCGGCTGCGGCTAGGCGTATTGAAAATGGTAGCCGACTGCCAGGCAAACTTGATATACTCATGAGAGCGCTTCTGCTCGCCCGGGTCGGCGTTGAGAAGATTGGCAACTTCCCAGAGAGACCCCTGGTCCATCACAGCCAACTGGACATCGCAGATAGCAGAACGCAAGAGGCAGCGGAGGAACTGTTCTTTATCACCAAACTGATTGTAGGTCAAGCCGCGATAAAACTGTACAATGGCATACTGATGGGTGCCCGGTTTCGTCATCGCCAGCCGCTTATCGCTCAATCGCAAAGCCTCCTTCATATTGCCCGCATCGCGTGCCCTCACCTCCTGCATCTGCAGATAAAGGTCATCATCATGGCTGAATGTGCTGTCTATTGCAGCCTGATAGGCATTATGCTTGCCGGTATAATATTTCTTCAAAGAGGGAACGTTGGAATAATATGCCATCTCGCCATACAGATGCTGGCAAGCCCAGAGGTAGTTGCGTTTGCCCTCAGCATCAAGATCAGCGATATTGACAGACTTCAGCAGGTCGTATGATTCGGCATAATCGCCCGTGGTCGATTCCTGGAAAGCAAGCAGCGCCTTGGCATTTTCCACCTTCTTTTTATCGCACATTCTGATAGCAAGTTCCATACACTGGTTGATATATTTCAGCGCCATGTCGTTCTTGTAGGAGCGGTATTCCTCAAAGAGCGCAAAACAGGCATCATACTTACTGCTTAGCCGCCTGGCGGTCTTCAGTTTCTGCTCCCAATCGCGAATTCGGGCTTCACGTACCTTCACATAATCAGCCGAATGGGCAATGGCGTTGTCCAGACTCTGAAAAAGCTGCTCTATATTATCTGTTGTTTTTGCTGCAAGAGAAAGAGGCATCAAGACAAAGAGCAGGAAGAAGAATGCCTTTCCCCATAATTCATTTACGCGATACATCAACTTGATTCCGTTTAAGATTGATTTATTTTCATGAGGTTTCATGTGCAAAAGTAATAAAAAAATCGGAAACGACAAATCAAATATAGAAGAAATGTAGATTTCTTCGCATTTTTCGCCTATGCCGCATCCACTTTTTATATATCCTCCATTTTTCTTATCCATCTCATTATCAGACACATTCCTATCTAAAAAAGAAAAATTCATCCACATTTTAACATTTCTATCGCACATCGTATCATCTTTTTTATTATCTTTGCAGAAGATAAGCTGCATTCGGCAATTTGAAAGCAAGCTTTCATTGCGCTCATTTGCATTATCTTTGCAAAAGATAATAAAAATAACAATTAACATAATAAACAATGAGAACAGCACTTTTATCACTCACATTTCTTTTGGCTGGTTCTATGGCAGCACCTGCTTTCGCCCATACCGCAGCCCCTAAGAAAAAAGTAACTGCCACAACCAAGAAAGGCAAGATTCTACCCATGAAGGAGTATATCGACCAACTGATGGCGAAGATGACGCTACAGGAAAAGATTGGTCAGCTGAACCTGATGGTAGCTGGCGACATCACCACCGGCGGCGCACTTGATACTCAGGTAGGCAGCGATATCGCCCAGGGCAACATGGGCGGAGTTTTCAACATCAAAGGGCTCGACAAGATCAAGGCTCTGCAGGAAATCGCCATCAAGAACAGCCGTCTGGGCATTCCGCTGCTCGTAGGTATGGACGTGATTCATGGTTACGAGACGATGTTCCCTATCCCTCTCGCCCTCTCCTGCTCATGGGATACCGAGGCGTTGAAGAAAGTAGGCGAAGTATCGGCCAAGGAAGCAAGTGCCGACGGCATCAACTGGACATTCTCTCCTATGGTAGACATTGCACTCGATGCCCGCTGGGGACGAATCAGCGAAGGAAATGGTGAGGATCCTTATCTTAGCGGCATGATGGGAGCAGCGATGACTCAGGGCTACCAGGGCGTGGATATGCGCACAGAAGAGATTCTGAGAGCCAACCGCATCATGGCCTGTCTGAAACATTTTGCCCTGTACGGAGGCGTTGAGAGCGGAAAGGAATATAACACGGTAGATATGAGCCGCGTGCGCATGATGAACCAGTATCTGCCACCTTACGAGGCAGTGGTGAAGGCTGGCGTAGGCAGCGTGATGTCTTCATTCAATCTCATCGACTACATACCTGCTACAGCCAACAAATGGATGATGACCGATGTCTTGAGAAAGCAGTGGGGATTCAACGGTTTCGTGGTTACCGATTACGCTTCTATCGCCGAGATTCTGCAGCACGGAACGGCTAAAGACATCAAGGAGGCATCAGAACAGGCGCTGAAGGCGGGTACCGATATGGACATGTGTTCCAACGCCTTCGTAAAGCATCTGGCAAAGAACATAGCAGAAGGAAAGGTGAGCGAGGAGGACGTGAACATCGCCTGCCGCCGCATCCTGGAAGCGAAATATAAACTGGGCCTGTTCAGCGACCCTTACCGCTACTGCAACACCAAGCGCAGCAAGAGCGAGATTTATACCGCAGAGAACCGGCAGGCAGCCCGCGATGTAGCAGCAGAGACCTTCGTGCTTCTGAAGAACGAAGGCAATATCCTGCCACTGAAGAAGGAAGGAAAGATAGCCCTGATAGGTCCGCTTGCCGACACCCGAAACAACATAGCCGGCACATGGAGCGTGGCACAGGTACCATCTAAATATACCACCATCAAGGAGGCAATGGAGCATGCCCTTGCCGGAAAAGCCACCTTATTATATGCCCAGGGAAGCAATATCTGGCGCAATCAGGAACTGCAGAAAAACGGCGAATCCGGCAAGCCAATCAACTGGGGCAACGAGGCTGAAATGAAGGCTGAAGCGCTGAAGATAGCTAAAGAGGCTGACGTGATAGTATGTGCTATGGGCGAAAGTGCCGAGATGAGCGGCGAATGCGGTAGCCGTACCAACCTGGAGATGCCGGACGTACAGCGCGAACTGCTTGCCGAACTCCTGAAGACGGGCAAGCCAGTAGTGCTCCTCAACTTTGCGGGCCGTCCTACGGTTCTTACTTGGGAGAAAGCCCATGTACCAGCCATCATGAATGTATGGTTTGGCGGTTCAGAGATGGGCGATGCACTCTGCGATGTCATCTTTGGCGACAAATCGCCATCGGGTAAGCTCACCACTTCGATGCCTAAGACTACCGGTCAGGAGCCTCTCTACTACAACCATCAGAACACCGGTCGCCCGGTACCAGATGATAATGAGATGTTTGCCAAGTTTGCCAGCAACTGTCTGGATGTAAGCAATGGTCCGCTCTATCCTTTCGGTTACGGCTTGAGCTATACCTACTTTTCATACGGCAACTTCCGCCTGAGCAGCCAGGAGGCGGGCATCAGCAATGAGGAGGCTACCGAATGGCAGGATGGCAAGAAGATTACAGCTAGCGTCACCGTTAAGAACAATGGCTCCCGCGATGCCGACGAGATTGTGCAGCTCTACATCCGCGACATGGTAGCCAGCATCTCCCGCCCTGTAAAGGAGCTGAAAGGTTTCCAGCGCATCCATCTGGCAGTAGGTGAAAGCAAGGAGGTAAGCTTTGATATCACCCCAGATATGCTCAAGTTCTACAACGCAGATCTGAAACACATCATAGAACCTGGCGACTTCCAGATTATGATAGGAACCAACAGCAAGGATGTAAAGACAATGAAACTGAGCGT
>CAVBFV010000152.1:0-7795 GCA_963594575.1 Lachnospiraceae bacterium
ATCACCATATAATCAAGGGTCTATACGCCACCTTTTCATCGTGGCATATAGACCATTGTTGTTTCCCGTGAGGTGTGGGTGACAATACTGAAGAAAATCCACCAGCCCGCTTGAGAATGCAGGATGGGGGATAGTTTCATATTTTATACTGCTATTCCATTACGCATTATATCATCATATAAGGGTGATGGTTTGCATTCCTCAATCAATACTGGTTCTATAGATGTATCTATGTTGAGTGTGGCAAGCCATAATGAAGAAGTGGTATCTAACCAGTCGCCATTAAGTTTAGGTATAACGACTGCGACATCGATATCACTATCTTTTCTTGCTTCATTTCTGCTACAAGAACCATACAAGTATACTTTCGCATTAGCAAGCAATGGAAGTATTGCTTGCTTGTAGCATCTTGCTATCATCAAAGCATGTTCTCTATCCATTGTTTTAAATCTTTAGTTTTATCTATTAATGTTCTGCAATACTCAGGAGTCAATTTCTTCGCCAGTTCGTCTTTGTAGGAAGGGTATCTTGCCTCTATATTCATTGGCATTAATTCCGCAAGAAACTTTAATTGTTCTGGCGACATTTTTGGTACTAACCCACAACTTTGTGCCAACTTCAAGAGGTTATGGATGTATGGAACATCGTCTGGTTTTATTGCACTCCAATACGATTTTATGGTTTTTTCTATAACCAAATGGCACATAAAACCAACATATAACCATCTTCCGCCGTTGTACATCACTTCAGCGGTTTCAATATCATAGTCAGCAAGTTCTTTCCAATATTTAACTTTATCTATTGCCATATGTTTCGTTTTGGTGCAAAAATAAACCAAATAATTGATATAGCCAAATTTATAGTGTTAAAAAGATTTTTCTGTATGAAAAAACTCCTTTTCATAGTATCAATGCTTTAGGAGATAGATGAGTAATGTCTATACGCCACCTGTTCATCGTGGCATATGGCGGTATCAATGTCGTAATCAGCGAGTTCTTTCCAATATGTAACCTTATCTATTGCCATAATTGTAGTTTTTGGCAAAATTAAGGCTTTTATTTGTTATCACCAAAAATTTTGGGAAGAAAATGCAGGATATGAGATAAAAAACATTCAAAGGGGCTATGCGCCCACCTATCATCGTGGCATATAGCCCCTTTTTAAGGAAAAGGCAAGAGTGGTGGTAGCCTAGCTAAATTCTACCATTCAATTCATAGAGCGACTGGTATTTGTCGATGATTTCACCTGCTGTAATCGTAGAAGAACTCACCACCTCGTAAGTACCTATTATTGCCGCATGGTCTATACCTGATTTGATATAGCCAGCGCCATCATCTATACCCACACTATGAGGAAATATTGTCCGAACACCCCCACAGGGAGCTACTCCATAGCCCCTCACAAACATGTCGGCTCTTTGCGAAGCTTCACCATTTAGCTTATAGTTGGTAGGCTTATCGGGAAGGTCTATCTTGCCAGCATAATTATTCATAGTTTTCCTAGCACCTTTCTCACCATAGAAATCCCCAACAGCCATACAAGCCACTTTCTCACCTTCCTTCTCCAGTGCTGAGATTACGCTCTGAATTTGCTTATTCAAATCCAATCCAGGAGAAGTATGCACAGCAAAGATACGTAAACGATAATACTCCAAGTACTTGCGATGAGCAAGATTACTGTGCCTCTCATCATACTCTCGGTCACGTTCCTCATCCCCCGATATAACTTTGGGAGGACGGAGATTGTATCTTCCCTTTGGGATGAAAACCTCAAAGTAGGTATTGGCACGTGACTTCTTACCTCTTATGGAAAATGGGATGACCTTATTTGCCATACGCCCATTCATACGATAAGGCAATGGAGCATAATGAATCGTAGCCAAATTGAAAATCAAAGGATAGCTCTCCAGATAACTGCCAGAAGAGAAACTTGGTCCCATTGCCACATAATAGTCAGAAGAACGCAAGCATTGCATTTCCTCCTTGAAGAAATTTTGACTAGTCACCTCTTGCAAAAGATACAAATCTGGTATCTCCTCTTTCAAGATGCTGCGTATCACAACCTCCTTCCTTTTGCACTTTTCGGGTTTTTTCTTAGCAAATTTCTGGATATTATGGCTTACCATAGATATTCTTTTGCGCCATGCTCTAACCATATTTCTTGTTTTTCAGTACATTATCTATCAATCCCAAAGCCTTTCCAGAGTTATTCTTATCCAGTGTCAGCAACAGACCGCACGAAGGACAAGACACTTGCAAACTTACCACCAGTTCTTCTATTCTCACAGGGATAAAGCCCTTGCAAACAGGGCATTCAAACCCACCTAATTTATTAGAATCCAACATAAGCTCTATGATTTTATAAGTTTAAGTTATTTACCATCTGAAGCAAGCGAGCCATGCCTCCAGGCATATCACTCTGTTGCATCGAGATATTTATCTTTGCGGAATAGCCTGTAGCTATACCCTTCTCCTCCTGAAAAGCCTTGGATTGTGGGGCTAGAGAGACGTAAAGTTCATGATTCGTCTTCTCACCATCCGAATCAAAGTTTCTCATTTCCACCAATTGGGCATCCATGGAGAAATCAATCCCCTTCATCTGTAGCATGGGCAGTGGTAGAAGTGACAGCACTGGCAATTTCACTTGATGCTGCTGTCCATCGCCATTAGCATAGGAGAATGAAAGATGCCTAAGACGAGGAACTGCCTGTTTCTCTGCATCATCGCTATCAAAAGCGAGTTCGCACAGATTGTTATAATAGCAACGCAAAGCCGCCATATCAGCCTCGATAGCTGCCTCCAAGGTCGTAGCTATTAACTCTCGCAAAGGCACCAACTGTCGATTATCTTCACTGTTCATCATGACTCATCCTTTTTGGTGTCTGACGTTGTTTCCTTGTTGCTAATCACCGTCACTGTTTCTTTCAAGGCACCAGCTGTCAATGTATAAGTACCTGTCTTGGTCAACATATAAACTACACTATTGCCTGCTAACAGTCCATTTTGAGCATCATTACCTAGTTTGCACGTTATCTTATCTGGCTCATAAATTCCTTCCGGACTCTTGTAGGTGACAATCAACTGAGCATGCTTCTTGTCTTCATTTTCTTGGATGACAAAGTCGTTAGCATTCACAGCTAAAGTACCCTGTGGCTCAGACAGCGTAATACTATTGTTCAATATTTCCAACACCTTAGCCATACCGCCAGGCATACTGTCTTGCCCTGCATGAATACCAATATCCATCGTATACTCCACGCAATACTTGGAGTCTTGTGTGGCACGGGAGTCACGCTTGGAAGAGACAGCCCCCTTCAAGTTGAGATTCACACCAAACAATCCCCAGCCCCATCTTCCGCCACCAGAGAGTTCTGCATTATACTCTGTGTTGGATGTAGTCTCGTCAGAAGAACTAGAGGCAGCGTTGATGTTTGCCTTAAAAGCCACATCAATGTCCTGGATAGCGATGTAAGGGATAGGCACGATGGTGAGCAATGGAATGTTGAGGCGAGTAAGTCTGCCGTTTTGCACAAAAGTGAAAGCGACATTGATAGCCTGGTACTCACCATTATCATCCTTGCTCTGCAAACCGACCTCATGGATAAACCTTGCCGAGGTCTGTGCCGCATGAGCCTGAGCTTTGATACACGCATCAAGAGGAGCGCCGATAATATTCTCCAAAGGTAATGATTCGAGAGCCGAAGTAGCGACCTGCGAAGGTGCTGTATTGATTGTAGCCATAATTGTAAATATTAGTTATTTTCCTTACTCGTTATTCTATAGGCTTTTCAGGTTCCGCCTTTCAACGTTGATGCCGCAAAGGTATAACATTGTCTTGAAAAGGCAAAACGGGTCATACAAACGGTATGCAATGGCATACGAACAACAAAACTAAGATAATTTGTTTAGGATAATGATGTGTTTTTCAAAGTATTCTCGATAGGTTCTTCCGATGGTTAACTCTGTCTTGCCAACTCGCAAGGTATTGCCACATTTTGACTTGATATGATTGAAATTCACGGCATACGACTTGTGGATGCGAAGAAAGTCATCCCAACCATTAGCTTTTAGTTGGCGCAGAGTAGAAACAAGATTTGCTGTAAGAATGTGTGTGCTTCCATCCATGCAATGGAACTTAGTGTAGCAGCCATCCGCTTCTAGCCAAGTTACATTCTTCAAGACAACACACTCGTCTTCTGCCTTGCCTTTTAGGAAAGCAATAGGACTTGAGCGGTTCTGCTCATAAGCTATGCTAGCTTGTAGCTCTTCCATTATGCTCGTTCTTTCCTCGTCATCTACGGTAAGCGATTTCAATGCTACACTTACAGCCTCAACTAAAACTGATGTTGATAATAATTTTTGTTCCTTCATAATCGTTGGTTATTTGCAGTAGCAAGCTACAAACGATTATACGCCGAATGCGTTACATACAATAAGGGCTGCAAGTCGGCATTATCACCGCTTGCAGCCCCCACTTTGTTCATAAAAGTTGCTGGGCACCTAATACTCCTGCCCAGCTTAGGAGTTTATCTAATGTTATTAATTTCCAAGTTGTTATTAATATTTGTAAGGTCCACATGTTATGGATTTGAATCTTTTTCTAAGAAATGTTGTTCGTACATGATCCGAAGAATTTGCATAATTCTCACCAGATTCATCTGATCGCCACCCATCAATATCGCTTCCTGTCATAACCTTTTGATCTTTTGACAAAGTTAAATCTACACCTTCAGTAGGTACAACATCAAAGATACAGAAACCTGCAGCGGAAATATTACCTAATGTCACCGATTTTAGCCTATGACAATCGGCAAAGGCAAGGTCACTTATAGATGAAACTCTCGGAGCATAGATTGTTTCAAGACCATTACACCCATGAAAAGCAAACGACTCTATACTCTTTACATCTTGCAAGTTAATAACTTTCAGCGGTTGACAATCCGAAAATGCATTAGACGGCAAAGCCTCAACTCCGTAAACAGTTAAATCTATACTGCCTTCACTTGCACTGCTTAGAGCTTCTCTTATTGCATTAAACACATCTCTCCTGCACTAGCTGGCAAGGTTAGTTCTATATCAGTTTTATTTGCAGCCAAAGCATCTGCAATCGTCTTTTTAACAAACGACACATCGTCTAAAGCCTCGCCACCAGGAATCGCTTCACCAGTTTTCCAATCAGATACTGTAATTTTATCTACAACAAGTTCGTCCTTACCAATCTTTAAAAAGTACTCGTAGCTACTACCAGCTTCTGTACCTGTATGTGGAATGCGCCTAACTTCAAATTCTTGCTCACCTGTGCCATCAGGCTTTGCCACCTTTACTGTCATGAAAAGCAAATAATTATACATATCCGACACTGGCATTGTCGGAGTAATAAGCGCATAAAACTTACCATCAGTGTGTTTGTACGCTTTCACACTAACATCTTTTGAATCAGCGGGAACAACTTCACCATCGAAATATCCATTTGTATTAGGATGGATTATTACTTCTGTCAGTTCCAACCCTTCATCCATCGTGTCTCCCCAAACATTAACATCTCTTAGGCCAACAACGATGCGCACCATTTTGCGCTCCATTTCCAAGTTCACGCCATCATTATCGGAACTACGCTTGCGGCTACCACTAAATGTCATATAGTCACCCAAAGCCAAGTCCTCTAAGCTATTGTATGCAGTAGGTAGTGTGAAGTCTGTAAAAGAAGCATCATTAGCATTTGCAGGATAAAAAGCCTTAAAATTCATCTCGTTACTATTCCAAACTAAGTGCAGACCTTTTTCTTTTGGACTCCAACTGGTACCATCATAAGAATAAATAACGGCATCTTGGTTATCTGCAACAACAGAAATGGCATCGCCTTCATTAAACTTTGCTTGCTCAACTTCACTACCCAATGGATTGGAGCGAGAAATAAAGCCACCTGTAGCTTCATTACTTCCCACTTGGGCTGTAATGTGAACAGCATCCGAATCTTTAAGATAGCTATTTGACAAGCCATCATCTTGGCTACACGCAACAACAGATAGAGAAGCTGCAGCCACCAATATGTATTTATTTATAATTTTCATACTTCTAGTCATTAAAAGGTTTCTATATCCGACTTGTTGTCCACTTCTTCATTATTTTCGTTTTTGTGTTTTGTATTCCAAGCCTTAGATGTAACTTCTACAAGATTAGCCTGATCTTTTCCAGCCGTCAGTTGCAATGTGTATTGAGTGCCTTCTTCCAATTTAACAGCAGCATCACTGTACCAACGATAAGTTTTGCCTAAAACATTAAATTCTACACCAAAGTTTCCTGCCTCAACAGTCTGTGGAGCTAAAATCACCTCATAACAAACTTTCGCTTTTGGGAAATCATCCGTAGGCTTGGTGTAACCCGCAAGATATGGTATAATTGGCTCTGCAGAAGCGTCATCACTAACATACGAATATCCATTTGACCATTTTACTTTTCTCTTAGTTCCTACAATCTGCATGTCTTTGACAGGATTTTGCTCCTCTACATATTCACTACCCAAAGTCAACTCTAGGGAGAGTTTTGACATTTGATGTTCCAATTTTAACTCAATAGCCTTAACCTCCATATTTTTATCTTTGTTTAAGGCATACAAATGGTCACTTGCCTTGACACTGGCATCTGAGCTTTGGTCTGCCAGAACCTCTAATTCTATAGATTTAATCTGGTTTTCGCTTTCATCCAGTTCGTATCCAGTAAATGTAGAAGAATAGAGATTGCAAGTTATATTATATCCTGCTCGAAGTAATTGAACCGTTTCAGTCTCGTTTTCAGCATTATAAGCAACCCATTGGCCATTTTCCTGTTTCATGACAACATCATACCAATATTTTTTTTGGTCTTTAAGCCCCTGTCTTATCTTAAGATAGAATTGGTTAGGTACGCTATTAGCATCATATCCTGCACGTGTTTTCATACCTGCTACAGATGCATTAATCTGCAACGGAGTATCTTTCAATGTATCTATAGCAGGAGTCAATTCTCCTTCACTTGAGCAGCTAACGAATCCAAGAGCCATTGCTGCTGCCACTAATATTTTATTTATCTTCATGACTTTATAATTTTAAATATTATACAAATCTTTTAATCTGTTTGCGCTTCACCACCATTGATGTTTTCTCCTTCGCCCCAATCAGCGATGCTTACATTGCCAAGAGTAATCTCGTCACGACCTACAATGAGATTTACTACCGTATATTTGCCACCCTCCAGTTTGATATCAGTAGGATGAGTGTAGACATATTGCTTGCCATTTATATTAACAGCAATCTTGGTAATGCCTGATTGTGGTATCATGATAGACTCATATTTTTCATTTTCCTTGATTACAGGGATACTGATGTCGGTGCGAGCAGCATCTGTAGCTACAGTTACAGTCTTGGTCAAGAGATTGACAGAGGCATCAGATGCGGCATTCTTAACAACAAGGCTCTCTACGGTAGGCTTACCACCAAACTGATTGCGATATTGTATATTGACTATCACCTTCGACATCACATGAGTAAACGCTAATGGCACCGTTTGCTGTTCATCGGCATTATAGGATATTCCACTTATGTTGACTGCTACCAAAAGGTCGCTATCCTCCTGTTTCGTAACATCAAGCTTATATTCGCCAGCTGTAAAATCGGATATTGCTGCTGTAGGATACACACCGATGAAATAATGTTTGTCACTGTTGTTCTTCCACAGCATCTGCGGAGTAGATACCCATGAACCATTAGTCAACTTGTTGATAGCGTTGTTCACCACACGCTCTCTTGTCTCAGGAGCAA
>CAVBFV010000153.1:0-7717 GCA_963594575.1 Lachnospiraceae bacterium
TAACTGATGAACAACGTAATGAAATCCTGCAGGCGGTGGCTGATGCTATCATCGCTGAGACTCCTGCGCTTCTCAAAGCGAATGCAGAAGACTTGGCGAAGATGGACAAGGCGAACCCGCTCTATGACCGATTGCAACTCACAGAGCAACGACTCCAGGATATTGCTTCGGATATGAGACACGTAAGTACCCTGCCCTCACCACTCGGAAGAGTTCTCAAAGACAAAACACTCGAAAATGGTTTGCACCTGCAGCGAGTTGCCGTTCCATTCGGAGTTATCGGTATGATTTATGAAGCCCGTCCTAATGTGACTTACGATGTTTTCTCACTCTGTTTCAAGAGTGGAAATGCGTGCGTACTGAAAGGTGGAAAGGACGCAAATGCCTCAAACTCAGCGGGTGTCGAACTTATCCACAGGGTGTTGATAACTTTCGGTATTGACCCGAATGTCGTTACGCTCCTCCCTGCTACCCATGAGGCTACCGGCGAAATGCTGAATGCTGTGGGCTATATCGACCTCTGTATTCCTCGTGGTGGAAAGAAGCTTATCAACTTCGTGCGTGATACTGCCAAAGTTCCGGTTATCGAAACCGGAGCCGGTGTGGTACACTGTTACTTCGACAAGGATGGAGACCTGGAGATGGGCAAGCGCATCATCACCAATGCCAAGTGCCGAAGAGTGAGCGTATGCAATGCACTCGACTGTCTGCTGATTCACGAAAGCAGATTAAGCGACCTACCAACTCTCTGCGAAGGTCTCGCCGAAAAGCAGACCAAGATTCATGCAGATACCAAGGCTTACGAGGCTTTAAAGGGTCACTATCCTGACACCTTATTATATAAGGCAGAGGAAAGCGAAGCGAAAATGAAGGAGGCAGGTTTGCTGACTGCGGATTGCAAATCCGCAGACTCAACAGAAGCAGATACTAACGTGAAGAGTATCTGGAACACCGAATGGCTCAGCATGCAGATGGGCATCAAAACCGTTGTTTCAGAAGATGAAGCACTCGACCATATCGCCACTTACGGAAGCGGACACAGCGAGAGCATCGTTTCCAATGATGAAACTGCCCAGAAGAAGTTCCAGGCATTGGTAGATGCAGCCTGCGTCTATGTAAACGCTCCAACCAGTTTCACCGATGGCGCACAGTTCGGATTGGGCGCAGAGATTGGCATCAGTACCCAGAAGCTCGGAGCCCGCGGACCAATGGCTCTCGAAGAGATTACCACCTACAAGTGGTTGATTACAGGAAATGGACAAACAAGAGCTTAACAGGACCCGTTCCGTACCTGCTCCGTACCCTCTCCGTACCAAGTCTTAGTTTCTGCCATGTTTGCAAGGTTTGCATGCAAACTTTGCAAACATCAAGATTCAAGAAGAAAGATCCAAGAGCAATATATATTAGAAATAACAAATAAAAAACGAAATAACAATGAAGACATTCTTTAATGTTGAAGACCTTGGCGACTTGAAAGCAGCGCTCGCCGAGGCACAGGAAGTGAAAGCAAACCGTTTCGGTTATCAGGAGTTGGGCAAGAACAAAACCTTGCTGATGATATTCTTCAATAACAGTCTCCGTACCCGACTGAGTACACAGAAGGCTGCGATGAACCTGGGCATGAATGTTATCGTACTCGATGTGAATGCCGGGGCATGGAAACTGGAGACTGAGCGTGGCGTTATCATGGATGGCGACAAGAGTGAGCACCTGCTGGAGGCAATCCCTGTGATGGGTAGCTTCTGCGACCTTATCGGTGTTCGTAGCTTTGCCGGTTTGAAAGACCGTGACTACGATTATGCCGAAACCATCGTAAACCAGTTTGTAAAGTACAGCGGCCGCCCTGTCTTCGCCATGGAGACAGCCACCGTTCACCCACTCCAGGCATTCGCCGACCTCATCACCATTGAGGAGCATAAGAAGGTGGCTCGTCCTAAGGTAGTCCTGACCTGGGCTCCTCACTGCCGTGCCCTGCCTCAGGCTGTTCCGAACTCATTCGCCCAGTGGATGAATGCAGCCGATGTTGATTTCGTGGTTACTCACCCTGAGGGCTATGAGCTGGACCCTAAGTTCGTAGGCAATGCCAAAGTGGAATACGACCAGAAGAAGGCGCTGGAAGGTGCAGACTTCGTTTATGCCAAGAACTGGAGCTGTCCGGGTGTGAAAGACCCAGCACAGTATGGTGAGATTCTGAGCAAGGATATGAGCTGGACCATCGACGAGGAGCACATGAGCTGGACCAATGACGGTTGCTTCATGCACTGTCTGCCAGTACGCCGTGGACTGATTGTTACCGATGATGTCATCGAGAGCAAGAACAGTCTGGTGATTCCAGAGGCAGCCAACCGTGAGATTTCAGCCGAGGTTGTCATCAAGCGTATGCTCGAATCACTCTAAAGCAGGAAATAAGAAAAAGATAGGGGGAAGTAAAGGAAAACAAACCTTTATTTCCCTCTTTTTCGCTCTACTCAACATCATCCCATCCCCATTTCTCGGTATTTTCATCTTTTCATCCTGTCTATATTCTTATATCTCATATATTATCCGTACCTTTGCCGGCGAAAAAAGAAAAACAAGATGGACAAATACATAATACTATCACCAGAAGCTAAGGGGACGTTCAACGACCGCTTGAATTTTCTGTATCTGAAACTAGGTAACTATCTCGACACCGAGAAACTGGGAAATCGTACTTTGCAATATTGTAAAGTATTCCTCAGCGACGCCCAGAACCAGATAAGAGAGTTTGAGGAATCACTCCTTTATCAGGAGTATCTTAAGGATACCCATCTTACGGTTGTGGAGCAACCTCCGCTCAACGGGAGCAAGATTTCACTTCTTATCAAGACCACAGACGATAAGACCCCTATCCTGTTCCATAGTCTTCGCCTCACTGAGGAAGAAGCGAAGGGAAAGGATTCATACGAACAGACCCGAATGCTATTCGACAAATACCAGCAACTTATCGCCGGTACAGATATGACGATGGAGCGCAACCTGGTAAGAACATGGATATACGTAACTCATATCGATGTAAACTATCAGGGAGTAGTAGAAGCGCGCAATGATGTTTTCGACCAGCAAGGTCTGACGGCAGAAAACCATTATATAGCCAGTACGGGCATCGGCGGAGCAACATCCGTACGTCATGCATCTGTAGCTATCGACTTTCTGACCGTTCCCGGCATCAGGGAAGAAGACAAGCAATATCTTCAGGCACTCAACCATCTGAATCCTACTCACGAATACGGAGTAGCCTTTGAACGGGGAACCAGCCTTTCTCTGCCCCAGAAGAAACAATACTTCATATCAGGAACAGCCAGTATAGACAAACATGGAGCGGTTGTATACGAAGGTGATATTGTAAGACAAACCGGCAGATTGCTCGAGAACATCGGTGCTTTATTGAAGGATGGCGATGCTATGATGAACGATATCCAATACTTTATCATCTACCTGCGCGACATCTCAGACTATTATACCGTAGAGCAACTGATGAATCAGTTTTATCCTCAGATACCGCATATCACCGTAGAGGCAAGAGTATGCAGACCAGGCTGGCTGATAGAAATGGAATGCATTGCAGAAAAACAAGAACAGAAATAAATGCTGATAAATGCAGGAATTTACAGCCAAAAGCTCTTCACTCTTCACCTTATGCCCTGAAACGCCCATAAACAGGGCGTTTCAAGGGGTGAAGAGCTATCAGCGACTCTTCACCCACTCTTCACCACTCTTCACCTAGGCACTAGGCATCGAGGCGTAAGAAGAAACGCAAATCCGACGAAACAAAGAGGTGAAGAAAGGTGAAGAGTGGTGAAGAGTAGGTGAAGAGTGCCCGAATACTCTTCACCGCCCGGAATGCCGATAAACACAGGGGATTCCGAGCGAAAGGTGAAGAGTGAAGAGTATTTCTTCGTAAGCCTTGTAAAAAAACGAAACAAAGGCATTGGGGATGGCTGTTCTAGGCGAACAGTCCACTAGCGGCTATAGCGCCAGTAGGCTGTCTGTGGTTTGCCTGTTAACTGTCTGTCGTAAACAGCTTATGAATTACCAATTAGGAATCTGATTAAAACAGGCAGACAATAACAGTTTCCAACATCATCAAACAGAAAAAGTATTACCTTGCCGCTATTGAGCAGCAAGGTAATTACGTACAGGATTGGCATACATCTCGAGAATTCTCTCTCTCAAGTAAGCTTCATCCTTGTTTGGAAGGTCAATTTTCGCAAGCTGACCAGCCATATATTTTTCAAACTTTGCCTTATCTTCGGCTGTATATTCAGCCTGATGAGCAGTTGAGTTTTCAAGCAAATCAAGAGCCACATAGTTGCCCGGATAGAGACGGTAGTTCTTGAATATCTGCTCATCCATGTAGGCGGCTACCTTATTATATATATCCTGCTTAGGCATATCAGGATCAAGACTGTCCAGATAATCATCAAGACATGGGGCTGCATGGTAATGAACATGACCCTTATAACCGAAGATACCGGTCTGCATGCTTACCAGGTCATCCATTGGTCCCTTCTTCCAGTCGGCATTATCGCGCTTCTGCTGGAACTCCTGTGCCTTCAGGAAATCGCATGGATCATATTCGTAACTGATAGAGAGCGGTACGAGATGGAGTTGTTTCAGGCGGTCGATAATGCTGCCCTCACCGCCCATCGACATCATCTGCAGAATACTCTTCTGGGTGCGGTCATTACTGTCCTTGGCCCTACCCTCGCGCTGGGCTATCCAGATGTTCTCGTTCTTCTCCTTGATGGCGAAATGCATATAGTCGGAGAGGCGCTTGCTCGACATCAGCATCTGTCGCATACTCAGGGCACGCTCTACGATAAACGCCTTGTTGACTCGTACCAGGTCCTTGACCCAAGGAAGAGAAAGGAGATTATCACCGATGGCTATCTCGCAAGTGGTCTTAAACCCGTTATCGATAAGAAGGACATCGAGAATGGCTGAATCGAGCACGATATCACGGTGATTACTGATGAAAGTATAATTACGGGTATTATCGAGCGATGTGCAATCCATCTCGCAGCCTGTTGCTGCCTTCTTCAGAATGCCATGAACAAAATCGTAAGCAAAAGCCAACTGGAAATCCAGATTGGTCTTACATGCCTTCAACTTCTGGGCAATCATCTCGAAAGGTACTTGTGGATAGAGATAGGCAAGCACTTGTTTAAACTGATCGTTTGAAAGCAAACGGTCGAATACCTCTGGGAGATCTTCAGGCTCCCAAGGACGGATGGTATCAAATTCTTGAGGGATATTCATAATATATACCTATTAATATATATGGCTCTGCGAAAAAATCGCAGAACCATATATGAGTTTGTTATTCTAGAACTGATTCTCCACAATTTCGCTGAGCACATCCTTGATATCAAGACCTGCTGCACGAACCTGCTGAGGAATGAAACTGGTAACGGTCATACCTGGAGTGGTATTGATCTCCAGCATGTTCACCTTGTCTTTACCATCCTTATCCTTAGAGATGATATAGTCGATACGGATGATACCGTTGGCATGAAGAATGTCGTAGATGCGTGATGTGGTCTTGGCTACCTCTTCTGCAGTCTCAGGAGAGAGACGGGCTGGAGTGATTTCCTGTACCTGACCGTTATACTTGGCATCGTAATCGAAGAACTCGTTGGTGGTCACCACTTCGGTAGCCGGCAACACAACGGTCTTCTCGGCTGTCTTGTAGATACCCTGTGAAATCTCTGTTCCATCAAGGAATCCCTCAATCATTACCTCATTGCTCTCCATGAAAGCCACACGGAGGGCTGGAGCCAGCTGGTCAGCATTCTTCACCTTGCTCACACCAAAGCTACTGCCGTCAGCAGCAGGCTTTACGAAACAAGGCATTCCGATGCGCTTGGCAATCTCTTCTTCATCATAAGCTTCACCGCGACGGAGCAAGATACTGTCTGCTACGTTTATACCGAAACCACGCAGATAATTATTGAGCACATACTTATCAAAAGTCATTGCCTCTACCAGAACACCGCTTGTAGAGTATGGCAGATGGATGAGGTCAAAGTAGCCCTGCATCACACCATTCTCACCAGGCTGTCCGTGGATGGTGATATAAGCATAATCGAAATAGACATGCTTGCCGTTCATAACGAAAGAAAAATCGTTCTTGTCAATCTCGATAGTCTCACCATTATCCAAAGCAACATGCCAGTCGGTGCCCTTCACATCGACGAGATAAATATTGTAGCGCTCTTTATCAAAGAAAGAGTACAAACCCTGTCCTGAGCGCAATGATACGTCGTGCTCAGAAGAATCACCACCGCATACGATGGCTATCGTTCTCTTGCTATTTTCCATAATTACTAAATATTTTTGAATGTATCTTGTGTGGTGCCAGCGATGAAGCCGCGCCACTTTTCTATTAATTGTCTAAAATCTTCCGGCCACTCACTGTCAAAATCCATCTGCTGCTTGGTTGTAGGATGCACGAAGCCGAGTGTCTTGGCATGGAGAGCCTGACGCGGACAGAGTTTGAAGCAGTTCTGGATAAATGCCTTGTAGCTGCTACTGCGCTGACCTCTCAGAATCTCTGTTCCGCCATACGTTTCGTCCATAAAGAGCGGATGACCGATATGCTTCATGTGGGCACGAATCTGATGGGTACGGCCCGTTTCCAGCACACACTGCACCAAGGTGGTATAACCGAAACGCTCCAACACCTTGTAATGCGTAACCGCCGTCTTGCCTATTCCGCTGTCCGGATCGAAGACCTTCATACGGAGGCGGTTCTTCGGATCACGGCCAATATTGCCTTCTATGCGACCTTCATCTTCTACAATATTGCCCCAAACGAGCGCATTGTAACTGCGATGGGTAGTCTTGTTGAAGAACTGCTTACCCAGTGCGGTCTTTGCCGTAGGGGTCTTTGCCACAACGAGCAGTCCGCTGGTATCCTTGTCGATGCGATGCACCAAGCCAACTTCCGGATCATTGGCATCAAACTCAGGCATATCCCTTAAATGCCAGGCTACCGCCTGAATCAAGGTTCCATGAAAGTTGCCCGCACCTGGATGCACCACCATACCGGCTTCCTTGTTGACCACCATCAGCTGATCGTCTTCATAAACCACATTGATAGCGATTTCTTCAGGTTTGATACTCGTTTCATGACGAGGACGGTCGAGCATCAGAGTAACCAGATCATTAGGGCGCACCTTATAGTTGCTCTTTACCGGTTTACCATTGACATGGATGAATCCGGCATCAGCAGCCTGCTGAATACGGTTACGGCTCTGATAGGCCATCTTATCAGCCAGGTATTTATCGATGCGAACCGGATCCTGGTTGGCATCCACCTGCACCTTCCAGTGCTCATAGAGTTCATCTCCTCCTTCACCAGAAGCAGCGGTTCCTTCCTCCATCTGGAGTTCATCATCCAGTTCGTCCATATCTCCTGCATCATCAAACCCGAAGTCATCCTCTACAGGAGCATATACCTTATTATATATATAATCTAAAAATATCATTCGTATTACTATTGAATTCTTCACTCATCGTTCTTCACTCTTCACTTTTCATTTCTCCTACTCCACCACTTCCTTCTGATGGTGTTCATGCGAAGGAGCAGGCTCTGTGGTTTCCATACCAGGAACCACCTCGAAGTTATCTTCATGAGTATCTCCGCTCATGTCACCTTCGCCTTCCATCACATCTTCTTCGCCGTGATAAACCG
>CAVBFV010000154.1:0-7708 GCA_963594575.1 Lachnospiraceae bacterium
GGTCCCTCTATCATCACTCTCATGACACCATCATCCTTGGCTCCACCCTTGGAAACATATCCGATACTCTTGAATGTAACTTCCACATCGGAAGTTCCTACTATATTGCTTAATTTTGGCGACAGAGCATCACCTGCCACATTCGTCTTTCCCAGTTTCAGATAGCCGAGTCCACCATACAGGCATGGGTTTGAGATGCCTAGCGTAGTCCAGCCATGTGATAATTCTTCTTCTGTCCATACGTCGATACCTTGTTCTGGATAGTTGTAATAATAATCCTCTTTACCTTCCTGCATCCAGTCGAAGCGCTCGTTGAGATAGATGCCGGCATCTGCCTGGGTGATGATGGTAGAACTCATGACGGAAGCATATTCTCCCACACCGTTACAGGTCAGGGTGACAGAACGGGTATCATCGTTATTTTTATCGAGAGTAAGATAAACGCTGTCTGTTCCGCAGGAATCTATTTTTATCCAGTCTGGCTGTTGATTCATCTCATCTTTCAACTGAGTAGTCCATTCTATGTTATGACTGACAGGAACCTTGATCTGTCCACCCGTAGCCAGGACCTTATATCCATTCTCTGCATTGGCAATTGCGATGGTAGGAACATCAGCAGCCTGCTCTATGGTGTAAGGAACATCCTGTTTCTGACCATCTACAGTAAAAAACAATCGTGCAGAACGGGATGTGAACTCAGTATTTTTATCCACCCAAAAGCGGAAGATGCCATCGGCACTACCTTCGTTGGCGAAGAGATGTACCCATTGTGCATCATCTGGATTTTCCAGTTGAATATTCCAGTCTTTGTTTGAACGGATGACAACTTTCGCCAGTTTAGACTTTGAAATACCAGCTGCTGGTACGTTTACCTGCGTTTGCTCGGTTTCCATTTTGAAGTAGCATGCTTCATCATTGTCGTTTGCGCAAGATGCAAGTAGTGTCATTGCCAGGGAAATGGCAAAGGTAAAGCAACTGGATATGATATTTTTTTTCATCATGATTTTCGTATTTTACTTTTAATTCTTTATTTCTCTATCGCTTTCTTGCTCCACCATACTGGGGTTTTCATATCATTTTCACCGCCCATTCTCTGGAGGGCTTCGTCGGCATGTACTCTGTTGGTAGCTATGGTAGTGCTTGGATAAGCAAAGCGAGTAGGCAGAATCATATCGTTGTACACGCAACCGCTTCCTACTGTGAGTTTCGGATATTCTGTACGGCGATATTCATGCCAGTCTTCCATACCTGTCCAGAAAAGAGCAAGATACTTCTGATTACCGATCAGTTCTGACTTTGCCTCAAGTGTGGTGGCTTGATCCCAGGATGCCAGACTGGAGTTGAGGAAAGTCTGGATTCCTTCTGCCGTAATGGCTAATGTAGGATCAACTGGTGATGCGAAGTCAGACCATTTCTGGAGCGATGCCGTGATGGCTTTTTCATAGTGAGCCTTGGCAACAGCTTCTCCTCCAGGAATCAGTCCTTTGAGTGCGGCTTCGGCAAGGATAAACTCCACTTCGGCATAGTCCATGAACCATTCATCACTGTTGTTACGGCATAGAACCTTATAGTTCAGGTAGGCTGCATTCTTGTCGCCATTGTTTGATTCTTCACCCATGGCAGCTCCGGCTATAGTACCAGCCCAATATTCTCTTTTTTTTCTTCCGATAATTGGCAGGCGAGGATCTGTATATAGGTCAACATTGGCATTGGTTGCATCCTTGATGACCATCATCTTGATCATTTGTTCGGTCAATTTATAACTGCCTGTTGTAAAGGAAGATTCTGTATAGTTGGCATTATCAAATTCGCTTGTATACGGAGCGATGCCGGTATAACGTACAGTGGCATTGTCTTCATTAGCTTCGAAAACAGGATAAGTCTCTGGACTGCTAACTATTTCAGCCATCTTCTGCGCCACATTGTGAGTACCATCCACTATAGTTTCCTGTCGTCCACTGATTCGGCACAACAGTCTGAGATACAGAGAATTGTTGAATTTGCGCCATTTTGCCATATCGAAGTTGTACATTCCGTCTAACTTTCTGTTTTTCTCATTTACGTAGGGTTGTGAGGCATAGATACGGTTTGCCTCTTCCAGTTCGGCACACATCTGCTGATACACACTTTCCTGAGAGTCAAACACAGGTTGTTTGATTCCTTCTTCCGCCTTGAAAGCCTCCTTGTAAGGGATATCTCCATAGATATCGGTAAGGTTTGACATGAACAGAACCTTCATGGTAAGTCCAACCGCCTGGAGATAGGAAGAACCTTGTGCC
The DNA here is from genome assembly GCA_963594575.1 of Lachnospiraceae bacterium. Classification (GTDB taxonomy): domain Bacteria; phylum Bacteroidota; class Bacteroidia; order Bacteroidales; family Bacteroidaceae; genus Prevotella. The sequence goes on from CAVBFV010000154.1 coordinate 2,280, forward strand.
TTAGCCAGATTGATCATGTTGACATCATTGCTGGCATATCTAGAATAGGTATTCCAAAGAGCCTTCCAGTCCTGATCTCCTATAAAGTAGCGATGTTCCTGACGGGTGGTTCCGCCAGTATGGGCTGTGTGCTGAATGAGTTCATCACACCAAAACCAGGAATAATATGTAAAGAAGTTTGCACTTCCATAGAGAGTTTGCTCAAACATAGCGGAAGCTTCCAATTTGCCGCTTGACACCGTTATCTTGTTAGGATTCGTATTGGTCTCGTCAAAATTATCTGTACAGCTTGCCATAGCAAGCATGCATGCTGCTAAACCGCAGAAATATATATTCATTTTCTTCATAATCAACTTATTGTGTTAGAATGATAATTTTACGTTAACGCCGTATGAACGGGTCATAGGATACGACATAGTTTCGATACCGGAATGAACATCGCCGCCATTTACCATTCCCACCTCTGGGTCGTATTGTGGAAAACTGGTCAGACAGAACAGGTTGGTAGCATAGGCTCCAATCTGGGCAGACTTTACAGGACAGTTTTTCTTACTGAGCCATTTCTTAGGCAACTGCCAGTCGAGTCGTACCATTTTCAATTTGAGGAATGATGTGTTAAACGTATTTTCCTCGGTGTTGTTTCGGTTCCAGACATAAGAGTTGTAATAGGTCTGTATATTGTCCACGATGGTAGTATTCTTGTGATAATTGCCATCCGCATCCTTGTACACTCCATCTACAACAAGGCCATCGTATCTGCCTTCAAGTGAGTTCTTTAACTTTCCCTGATAGGAGAGAGCAAAGTTGGTAACCGAGAAGCAATGGCCTCCATATTGGGCAGAAAATACCATGGCCAAGGTGAGATTCTTATATCTGAAGGTTTGAGTCATTCCGGCTTTCCAGTCAGGATCAACCTTACCGATACGGCGGGTAGGGCTAGTATCCAGCATAGGGTAACCATTCTTATCAATCAGTTTCATACCGGAACAGTCAATCTGGTTGCCGTTTTCATCCGTATAGTAGGAACCCTCCGGAGCTCTCTGATAGCCTCTTCCGTAGATATAGTTCATCTGCTGTCCTACGTATGAATATACATATACGCGGCTTCCGATTGTTGTTCCCATACCGGTCTGCAATGGGGTTTGCGGATCCCAGTCGTCTTGCAGTGAAACCAGCTTGTTCCAGTTTTTAGACCAATTCATGTCTATGTTCCATGAAAAGTTTCTGGTCTTTACCGGTGTTCCGGAGAGAGACAGTTCAATACCCTGGTTCGTTATTTTACCCGCATTGATTTTGTATCCTGTAGCACCTGTAATCTGATCGGCAGAAACAGTAAGAATTTGGTTTGTTGAAGCTGTGTGGTAGGCAGTAAAGTCGAATCCCAAGCGTCCGTTGAACATCTTTCCTTCGAATCCTGTTTCCCAACTTGCTACATTCTCTGGTTTCAGATTAGCGTCAGGAATGGTACCCTGCATGGTATAGCTACCTGGATATGAGGTAGATGAATAATACCGATCAAGGGAATAAGGTGATGTATCGTTACCTACATTTGCCCACGAAAGGCGATATTTCAGCATGTTCATCCAATGCACCCTGTTCTGCAGTTTGAGTACACGATCGAGAAGAATACTGGCAGATACAGAAGGATAGAAGAAAGAGCGGTTGCTCTTGCTGAGCGTACTCGACCAGTCGTTGCGTGCTGTCAGATCCAGATAGTATGTGCCGTCCCAACTCATTTCTGCATAACCATAAAAGCTGTTTACAATCTTCTTCGTTTTATTGGCGTAGATATCCGGAATCTCTCCAGATGGCAGGTTGGTAATGTTGTATACGCCATCCATCTGAAGTTTATTGAGAGTGATGTCTGTGCGTCGGTACTTGCGCTCGAGACTATTTCCACCAAAGGCTACAGTCAGTCCGAAACGGTCTTCAAACCAGTTTCTCCTATACTGAAGCAGGAAGTCATGGTTCAGAATATAGGAACGGGTGCTCTGTTCGCGATAGAATCCTGCCTGATAGTTGGGAGTGTACCAAGGTTTTCTCTGGGTACGCCAGTCGTTAGTTATGTCGATAGCAGAACGCAGGTTGAGTGTCAGTCCATTGAGAATTTTGATATTTAGTTGTGCATTTCCGTAAATGCGATTACGATCGAGCGTATTGATCTCTTCGTATGCTGTACGGTAAGGGTTGTACGAGTCGTTAGCAGGATAAACTAGACTATTACCATGGGTGCCATCGGTATTGTTGTAGTTCTCTGCATTGTACCTGCCCTGGAAATATTCATCTTTCCATGCCTTGATAGGATTATTGTTGTATCCCCATACTAAGGCATACATCGGACTCTGTGCGCTATATCCACTGATAGGCAGATTGTCGCTGGACTTATGGTTATAGTTGACATTGGCTGTCAGCTTGATACTCTTGTTGATGGGAGTCTCGAAAGCCAGCGAAACTGAGTTCTGACGATAACCTGTGTTTGGTGTAATCCAGGTGTTTCGGGTGTCATTGATGGATGCTCTTGCCGATGTACCTCTACCATTACCTCCAGCTATACTAATGGTGTTTTTCCAGGTCACACCTGTTTGGAAGAATCCGGTATACCAGTCGTCCGCATATACCCATGGCAGTTTTTCATAGGTACCAGTTTCCCAGTTTTTAGACATATACTGGTATCTCATCTTGCTGGCATCAAATTTCTCTCCGAAAGCATAACGGGAAATATTGCGGTATGTAGCAATACCATCGGGAGCTTCGTTGGCATCCAGTGTCCAGAAGCAGAATGGACTTAATCCATTGTCACTTCCGGCGCCATATTCTTTCTGAAAATCAGGCCAATAACTGGCATAATCAAGTGTGACAGAAGAATTGAGCGTTACCCCGATACCCTTTTTGGTACTTCCTTTCTTGGTTGTGATGACTATAGCTCCATTACCTGCCAGCGAACCATATAGGGCAGTAGCTGCAGCTCCTTTCAGAACGGTAACTGATTCGATATCGTCTGGGTTGAGATCACCAAGACTGCTTCCGAAATCTACCGGAGCATCACCATTGGCATAGTTGGCACCACTTCCAGTAGTTGGTGAGCCGGAATCCATCGGTATTCCATCAATGACGATGAGCGCACTATTGTTGCCGTAGTTGAGCGAATTGTCACCTCTCAGCGTGATTCGCATGCTTCCTAACGGACCGGTACCTGCACCGACCATAGACAGACCAGCTACTTTACCAGCCATGTTATCCAGCCAGTTTCCACTAACCGTACTGGTCAGTTCATCGTTATTGATTGTTTTCACAGAGTAACCTAATGCCTTTTCCTTGCGTGAGATACCTAAAGCTGTTACCACCACTTCATGGAGCTTCTGGTTAGTGAAAGACTCTTTATTATCTTTTGCTACTTTTATTTTTTTGATGTTTCCTTCTGCTCCTACAATTGAGTCACGTGGAGTCATCTGTGCCATTGCGGGAGTAAGACCTCCCATGGAAACAAGGGCAAGACAACCCAAACTCTTTTTCAAATGTCTCATATCTTCTTGAATTTATGTGCTACATTATCTGATATTTACGTTGAATGCTTTTGGTCTTTTCATTTCTTCCGTATAGACATGACCAAAGTTGTCAGTTACCTTGATATTTATTGTACTGTTAGTTTTCGAAGCCTTTGCTTTAAAAAGGTGAGCAGTAGGGGTGGATGGGAAGGTAACCTTTGCTTTACCTCCAGCATTGATGCGTTTGGCATCGTAAGAAATAATGTGAAGCGGGTCATAACCTTCCATGCGGGTTACCTTAAGCGGTTTTCCTTCTTCGGTTACTTCTATCTTCCAGTCAGGCTGATAATTCCAAATATTCAGCAGGATTTCATTATTGCTTTTCTTTACATCATATCCCTGTGCATATATCTTCATATCTTCTTGATATTTAGGAGCATATACTTCTGGAGCAATGTAAGTAGTGTTGAGATCGTAGGCTCTGAACTGGTATTTTTTATCAAAACCGCTGCTTTTATAATACCATTCTGCCTGATTGCCGTTCCACAGATATACGCCATAACCACCTGGAGTTCCGTCGGTACAAGTATTGTTGCCAGACAGTTTACCCGTCCACCACCATGTAGCACAGATAGCAGCAGTATTGTGTTCACGGATATTGTTTCGCTTTTGAACATTATAGTTGACATGTGTATGTCCGGAAAGGAAGTGGACATTGGAGAAATCTGCAAACAGGGCTTCTATCTCACCAGTGTTTTGCAGGTTATCATCATCAATTTCCTGATTACCAACCAGTTTTGGATTACCATAGAGAGGAGCATGGGTAGCTACCATGATAGGGGTGTTCTTATCCTGGATGGAAGCAAGGTCTTTTTTCAGCCATGCGAGTTCCTCAGGAATGACAGTTTCATTATAATTGCGCTGTCCGATGGTTCCCTGTGATGCACCAGCATTAAGATATTGTATGTCATCTATAATAATATAATGTACATTACCGGCATTGAAAGAATAATATACCGGTCCGCAGATCTTAATCCATTCATCTTCAGCCTTTCTGTCGTCAGGGAAGTAAGGATCGTTATCGTGGTTTCCCATACAATGGAAGAAAGGAATCTCTATTTTCTGCAATTCCAGGAAAGTTTCCTTGATACCATAATTGTTGGAATACCAGAATCCGTCCCAGCTTTCATCACCCAAGCTGATGCCATATACTTTATATCCCTGCGAGCGCAATTCCTGTGCAGTCTGGTTGATGTCTGCTGCTACGCTTTCAAACTGATTGATATCATTATTTCGTTTTGCCAGATGAAAATCCGCCATAGCAAGTACAGCATGCTTCTCATTATTCTCTTTGTTGAGTTCGAAATCCACCTTCTCGGTTATGTTGGTATCTTTAGTTGACAGACGCTTGAAAAACTGTGGTTGGTTTCCAATGACGGTTGTTTCATATCCAGAAGGGATTGAAATGAAGACATAGCCGTATTTCTTTTTAGAAAGGAGACTGTATTCTCCATTATCGTTGGTTTTTACAACTTCCACACCGTCAGAAACCACTGCATTTGCGATACCTTTACCTTCGCAGGTTACCTGACCAATAATATTTACCTGTTCTTTCTTGTGTGTGCCGACACCTTCTATATCAGCACCAATGCTCTTTTCCGAGCAGGCTGTCATAGGCAATGATAATGCCACAGACAACAATAAAGTTACATAAGTCCTCATTATAATACTGTTTAAAATTATGGGTGCAAAATTATAGTGGTTTTATTTCTATGAGGTTTCTAGCTTGTGAACATTAAATAACAATGGTATTACTGGCTGTTCATAGATTTTAAGATAGTGTGTCATCAAAAAACATAGTAAAAGCATTAGGTAAACGAAATCTTTTTTTGTACTTTTGCATCCGGAATAAATAATCATAGTAAGAGAGAATTAATCAATGGA
>CAVBFV010000155.1:0-7661 GCA_963594575.1 Lachnospiraceae bacterium
AGCGCAAAGAAAGCTTGCTTTCAATTTGCCGAGTGCAGCTTTTCTTCTGCAAAGAAAATGCAAACGAGCGCAAAGAAAGCTTGCTTTCAATTTGTCGAGTGCAGCTTTTCTTATGCAAAGAGACGACTTTTCCTCGTAACTTCCAAGGTTTTAGGGGAAAATACTTGAAAAGGATGGTGAGAAAAAAAAATAGGCGGCTCCCGAAATTGAGAGCCGCCTATTGATATTTAAAATTGTTTGATGAAGCAAATGCTTACTCTACTGTGCAGTAGATATTATCAGATGTCTTTCTTGTAGGATACAACTTGACTGTGTTGCCGGCAACAGCAAGGTTGTCACCACCTGCAGTCAGGTTTTTGAGGCTTCCTCCAAGGTTGATGTCCCAACCACCATTTACGCGGAACTTCCAACCGTCGGCTGTCACACCAACATTAGTTGCCTCGAAGCAATACTCTTCAGGATTCCAAGTCATTGGAGCGTCGCCAGCCCAATTATTGAAACCACCAATGATACCCATGGTCTCAACCTTAGTGGCTGTGATTGTGCCTTCAGAGAGATTTACATCCATATAGTAAACACCTTCTCCGTCTTTTACACCGAGATTTCCATTGGCTACGCCGATAGCAGATTCTTTAAATGTAACGAAGGTACTTGCACCGATAGCGGTTTCCCAGTTATCTTTCGCACGCTGGAACTTGAACTCAAAGCCTGCACCATTAGGATCGGCCAAATAAACATAACCAGTGTATACGCCCTTTGCATCGTCTACGAGAGCAAGCTTCTGATCATTGGATTTCCAACCATCAGTACTACCGATGAAGTAGATGAATGGATCGTAGTTTACTTCCTCTATGGTATAAGAATAGTCCATCATGTTGATGGTGAGCTTATACTTGCCAGCCTTAGCAATCTTACCTGCCTTAGCGTCACCGTTGGTCAGCGCACCGGTCATGCTGTCATCGCCGTCAACCTTAGGACCTACTACGCCGGCAGCCCAGAGGTCATCTGCATCAATGTTTTTCTTAGGAATAATCTTCCAATACTGGTCTGCCTTGGTTGTTTCGAAAGATACGGTGAAGACCGGATCCTCATATACATCATTGTCGCTGTGGTTGAATGCTTTTGCAACACCCTTAGTCCAACCATTTACGTCATCTGTAGTAAACATATCGCCTACGAGGTAATACCCATCATCGATGAATGGAGCCTCTGGAACTGCCTTTACCTGGAATGTTTCAGATGTAGCCATCTTTACGGCTGTAGAACCATTGCTTAACCATGCGTCAAGAGTTGCATCGATATCGCGTTCTTTTGGGCGCTTGCCAAACTTATCTGTGATGTAACTTACCAAGTCAGCTTTTGCCATGTTACCATCAGCGTCAATGTCGAAAGACTGACCATCTAAATTAATCTTGAAACTAGACTTGTAAGAATCTTTGGTAGAAGTAGGAGCAACAATGCTCGCTACTTTTACCTTATCTCCTGTAACATCAGCCAAGTTGATGACTTCTACAGGAGTTACGCTACCGTCTCCAAATGCTACAGCTTCCTCCTCAGGATTGCTCTGTGGGTTACCCCAGTCTGTGTAGTCCTCGGTACAAGATACCATAGACATCAGCAGGGTCATTCCCAATAATATTTTCTTAATCATAATTGTCTATACTTTAAGTGATTTACAATTTAACGATGCTGAATGCACCTGTGATGTCGTTGAATGAGATGACATACTTGCCTTCTGCCAAACCAATGTTCTTGCCACCAGCGTCACATTTACCGAACATGTTGATATCGCCGTCAGCCTTGCCATAACCCCAGCTTGTATCCCAAGATCCTGCAATCTTAAACTTGAACTGTGCAGTCTCGCCAGCAGGAACTTCCATTACATAGTACCAAGCGTGGTTCTCAACGCCCTCAGTGTTGTAAGGAAGCATTGGGGTATCTGTCCAATCATTGAATGAACCAGAAATCTGGATAGGACCATAGGTCTTATTAACTTCATCCTCATACTTCACCATTGTAGCAGTATTGTTTGCTGTGTTGATGGTAATGGTGTAGTAACCAGCTTCTGAAGCTACGATGTGACCACCATCGCCATTGTTATTACGATATTCTATTGTGCCTTTTTTAGCGCTGATTTCGTTATTGAGTATGGCATTCATACTATAATTCCAATCGAAGCTTGGAGGCAGAATCTTGAATCCAGCGTCGGCACACTCGGCACTGCTGTTGTAGTCGCCGGTAAGGAAGTAGTTGGTGTATTCAATCTCACCTGTACCAGTCTTCTTATCGTAAGAGAAGTTAGGCTTCAAGAACATAGGAAGATTATCTGTACCAGTAATCTTATCACCAGCCCACTTGCCACCGAACATGTTACCTACAAGGTACCACATTATTGGAGTAGCATCCTTCAACTCAATATAATAAGGTTTTACCTTAAGTTGTACAGAGTTAGATGCGATAGGATTCAGACGATTTGTGCCCTCAAGGATGAAAGCATTCACACGTACATACGCATCCTGCTCTGCAGGAACATTGCCTTCTGTTAATTTCAGAATCTTTACCAAAGCCTTGTCTATTTCTTCAGCAGAGGCTGAAGTTTTGCATTCCTGTGTAGTGTGGCTGAGTGCTGCATAATCGGCAACTTTCTCGCCACTCTCGTCTGCAGCAGCTTCATCAGTAGAAACTGTGAAGGTGTTGGTTGGAGATACCTGTACCTCGTATGTTACATTGATAGGAGCGTTGTCGGCAGTATACTTAGGCTGTGACCATGAAAGGCTAAGTCCTGTAGAATGCTCCAAGTCAATAGTAGAATTTACATATTCTGGAGTATTCAACTTAAACTCCGTAGGCTGAATCAGCGTTGGGTTTGAGTCGTTGTCATCCGAACATGATGCGAATAAGCTGATGATGCCGACAAGCATAGCACCAATTATATATTTATTCTTCATATTGCGTTTTCTTTTATAATTCTATTATACTTTAGTTTTGAACCTCGCTATATCCGTCAATCTGAGTCAGGTTCGGATTGGAAAGAAGCTCAGAAGATGGGAGAGGATATACATTAAACTTCTTGTCGAAGGTTGTACCCTTCACGTTACCACCCTTATATTCCCAATTGTATGTAGCCTGAGCACCACCAAACTGGTTGTAACGGATCAAGTCAGTACGACGGAAACCTTCGCAGTACAACTCACGGGCACGCTCATCAAGCACGTCTTCAAGAGAATATGATGAACGTACTTCTGCATGGGCACGTTTGCGAAGATCATCAATCCATCCCTTAGCCTTAGCAGAATTTGCGCCGTTAAGATGCATTTCTGCTTCAGCAGCGTTGAGGTAAGCCTCTGCTACACGGAAGAGGAAGAAGTCTGTATCTACTTTTTCCGTATCATGTGTAGTTCCATGGTTGGAGTAAACGTTATTCCATTTTACAGTGGTGAGTCCCTGTTTGAAGGCGTCATTCTTACCCAAGTCTAATTTATGGTCTACACCCCAGATCATGGCACGGTCATCAATACCCATAGCGCGAATCTGTTCAGCAGTCTTACCCTCGAAATCTGAAGGGTTGTTGACAAATTTGGTTAAGAATGAAGGACGAACACGCATACCTGACCAGTTGGTAGCAGATGTACCTAATGTCTCACCTGTAACAGTTCTTGAATTGGCGTCTATACTTGCAGCAACGAAGAAGAGTGAACCTCCGTAGCCCTGGGTCTTGTCGCCATCCTGCATTAATGGCAGAAGAGCCTCGCAGCTTGCACCATTCGAACCATTGTCGCCCATAAAGAGCAAGTCGTATGGCTTGTAGCCATTGGCCTTAGCCTCAGCAGACATCTTGCTGTCATCGAAGAGCTTATAGTCTGAATTAATTACTTTCTCTGCGTATTCAAGCGCCTTGTCCCAATGAGGATTGTTCTGACCATCATTGTTGAGGTATGTACCGGCATTGAGGTACAGACGGCTTAAGAGCAACCAGCATGTTCCCTTGTCTACGCGACCATAGTCAGCATCAGTATCTTTCTCAGGCTTAGCATCCAGTAAGTCTGGCTCAGCTGCGAGCAATTCGTCTTTTACCCAGTTGAACAAGAACTCACGACCCATCTGAAGAAGCTCTGCACGAGTGTAACTCTTGCTTGCATCATAATTAGCATTGTAGGTGTGAGCCTGACGTGGAGTCTCTGCCGAAATCTTATCTGTGAATGAAGGATCGCCCCAGAAGTCAAGCATCAATAAATAGTGGTAAGCACGGATAACACGTATCTCTGCATACTTGGTTTTATCTTCTTTTGCTGCCTCGAGTCCTAAGAAATGATTCTCGAATGAGATATTAGACATCATACGATAGTACAAATACTTCAGAGTTTCATTATCTGCTTTGAACTGGTTGTAGCTGATCTCAGTGAGACCACCATCTGACCACCAACAGATTGATTCGTCAGTAGGTAACTCATTGAAGTTGTATATGTTACGTATCAAAGTGGATTTGCCGTTGTCTTGAATGGTGAAATCGGCATTACCATCATTACCTTCCATAATAAGTCCAGCATAGCACTTGCTATACAAGCCTGTTATGTTTGGATTTGCGTCACTATTTGGATCAATGTTTCCCTTGTCCAAATCATCCATACAAGAGCACAAACTTGCTGAAAACAGAAGCGCTGCAGCAGGAACGATTGTTTTGAATTTATTGAGTTTCATATTGAAATCTATTTTAAATTGTTAGAAGTTGAGGTTCAAACCGAGCAGGAATGTACGGCAGCGTGGATATACGTTGCTGTCCTTACCTGATGTCTGTTCTGGCTCGAGACCTTTGTACTTTGTGATGGTAAACACGTTAGAGCATGAGGCGTAGATACGACCTGAGATACCCTTGTAGTTACCCATCTTCAATACATTGTCAAAATTGTAGCCCAAAGTGATATTGTCACACTTCAAGAAACTTGCATTCTGTACAAAGTAATCGGTACGAGGATAGTTGTAGGAAGTCCAACCTAAGGCAGCTATTTCCTTTGTACAATTCTCATAATATCCCTTTGGATTACAGAGAACAGAAGTGTTAGCCTTGCTTTCTGCGTATCCGTTGTAGAGATAGTTTCCGAAACTTGCACGGAAGTTACTTCCAAGATCCCAGTTCTTGTATGAAACCTTGAAACTGAAACCGCCTGTCCAAGGAGCTACGATATTCTTGTAGAAGTATCTATCGTTCTCGTCAATAGAACCATCACCATTGCGGTCTACGTAGCAACCCATGATAGGGCGTCCGTTCTCATCGTATACCTGCTGGTAAACCAAGAAAGAGTTGGCTGGCTTACCTACCTTATGATAGGTGATTGGCTGGGCTTGACCTACCGTCATTCCTGCTTCAATCATATCGCGACCGCCTGCAAGCTCAGTAATCTCGTTCTTGTTGTAGGCTGCGTTCACGCTCAATTCAACAAACCAGTCTTTGGTCTGGATAGGACGACCTGTTACAGCAACTTCAAAACCCTTATTCTCCAAGGTACCAGCATTCTTCAACAGTTTGTTGTCGAAGTTCTGACCAGCTGGGATAGTTGTTTCACTCAGAAGGTCTGTAGTCTTGCGGTAATATGCATCAAAGTTGAGGACCAATCTCTGGTCGAACATACCGTAATCGAGACCGACGTTCCATGTAGTGGTAGTCTCCCAAGTCAGCTCATCATTGTATGCCAATGGCTGATAGAGCAGACCTGTGTTGTCGCCGCCACCGATTGGATAGAGGTGGTGATTACTTGTACTCTTCTTATATGTAGCGGTATAATAATTTCTACCAGTATCCTGCTGACCAGTCTTACCCCAACCCAAACGAAGTTTCAAGTCGCTGATAGCGTCAACATTTTTCAGGAAACTTTCTTCTTTAACACGCCATGCGAAGGCTGCAGCAGGGAAGAATCCCCAACGGTGTCCGTCTGCAAATCGGCTAGAACCATCATAACGTGCGGTAAATGTAAGGAGGTAACGATCCAACAAAGAATAGTTGGCACGACCATACCAGCTCACGAGATAGGTCTGACCTCTCCATCTGCTAGTATCGTATGCCTTTTCTGTACCAGCAAGAGCTTCACCCTTGTCATTCTTTCCTTCGTAGGTAGATGGATACATGGTTCTGCTCCATTTGTCTCCCCAATATTTCATGTGGCTATACTCGTAACCAGCTGTGATATCGAAGTGGTTAGCCTTGTTGAAGTCCTTGGTATACTGAGCATAGGCTGTTGCAACAACGTTATACTTCTTTTCTGTATCTTCACTTTCTCCACCATAGTAGTATGCGTAGGTAGACTGTGGATTCTTGTGATCATACTCACCACCGGTGGTATATTCACCAGCTAAGTTGACATGCAGATGCAGGTCTTCGAAACCATGAATCTTATAGTCTGCCTCTACGTTGCCCAAGAGAACATGTGCACTCTTGTTAAATCCGTAGTTCTCTACCTTTTCAACAGGGTTGGCTGGAGCATCTGAATTGCGGTCGTATGGGAAGGTTGGGTCGTATGATTTACTCTCTTGTGCCCACTGCCAATAGCCACCCCAGTTCTTGAATTTCTCATCACTGCTCTTAACAGGACGAGTAGGGTCCATTGTGATAGCTGCACCAACGGCATCCTGTCCACCAGGAACTGTCTTTGAGTAAGAATACTTACCATTGACATTCAGGTTGAGGTGCTTGTTGAGCAAAGAAGGACTGATATTGAAACCAGCTGTAACACGCTTGTAGTCAGAACCCTTCAAGATACCTTCCTGGCCTGTGTAACCAACGCTGACACGATAAGGCATTGACCATGATTTCTTATTGATGCCACCAGATAAGCTGACATTATGCTCATGGCTGACAGCTGCACGGTAAATCTCATCCTGCCAGTCTGTATCGTATGTGCCGGCAGCATAGTTAGGAGTACCGTCTGCATTGTATTCCTTCCAGCCTAAGCCTTGGTATGCAGAAGAATCTTCGCCATAATAATTCTTGATGAAGTCTGTATACTCAGAAGCGTTCATCACATCCAACTTCTTACCAATAGTACTTACAGAGACTGTTCCATTGTAAGAAACCTGTGGTTTCTGACCGCTGCGACCCTTCTTGGTTGTAATGATGATGACACCATTAGAACCACGGGAACCATAGATGGCTGTAGCTGAAGCATCCTTCAATACGGTGAAACTCTCGATATCGTTAGGATTGACAAGAGAAAGAGGGTTGTTAACACCCTTTGTATCATTGTTATCCATAGGCATACCATCGATAACAATCAATGGGTTGTTGCTCGCAGTCAAAGAAGCACCACCACGGATACGAATCTGTGCACCTTCACCAGGAGCACCCGTTGCTGAGTTAACGTTTACACCGGCAATCTTACCCTGGATCATATCCTGTGCGGAAGTAATGATACCATGGTTCTTCTCATCTGGTTTGAGTGCAGTAACAGAACCGGTCAAGTCGTTCTTCTTAGCTACACCATAACCGATGACAACGATTTCGTTCAAAGACTTAGAGTCATCTTCCAAGGTAATGTTCATGTTACTAGATGCCTTCACAGTCTGTGGTGTCATACCCAGATAGGTGAATGTAATCTTGGCACCTGGCGCTGCATCTACTGAGAAGTTACCATCCATGTCGGTAATGCCCACTGCCTTACCGTTAACTGTAA
>CAVBFV010000156.1:0-7632 GCA_963594575.1 Lachnospiraceae bacterium
GGAAGTCTTTCTCGCTTACGTGAGAAATGGCAGAAGTAAGCTCTTTCTTGTCCATAGTACCATAACCGATAACCACCACCTCATTGAGCACATCAGAGCTCTCCTTCATGGTGACGTCCATCTGTCTGCGGTTCTTCACCGACTCAACGACAGTCTCAAAACCTACGTATGAAAAGGTAAGAGTAGATTTAGGTGAAACTTCGATGGAATACTTTCCATCCAAATCAGTGACTGCTCCCACACTAGAAGAGCCAGCCTTTACATTGACACCTATCAGGGGCTCACCCGAAGGGTCAGTAACGATTCCGTGCACTTTCAGAACATCTTGCGCAAGAAGCGAAAGAGGCATCAGCATGGCAAAACATGCCAGTGCAATTGTCTTTTTTAGGAATGTCTTCATTTTTAATTGTTTTAAATTATTATTTGGATAGTATAATTATTTTATGATAATTATCTTGATTACTCTACCAATATTTTCTTTGAGCATTGGGCAGATGCGATAAACTTTGTGCTGGCACTGTCATAAGCTATCTTTGCATCATTTGCCGTGATACTTGCCACAGCAGAACTTGTGGCATACTCCACTTCTATGCGATGCTCCATAGAGCAACTTGCAGAAGGTACCTCAATCGTAGTACACTTACTCTCCGCATTATAAGTGAAAGTAACTTGCATTCCATCCACCTTAGCGGACAATGGCTTATCTGTATTGTATATCAACAATTTATAAGAGCGACTACTTGGAGCCTCCTTAGATGTACCCTTGCGAGGAGAAATGACATACTCACCTACATGCCCATCAAAGCTCTGGCTAAGCATAGTCTCTGCATAATTAGATGAATAATCAGGATTATCACCATCATCCTCATAAATGGAACCTTTGCCATTCTCTCCAGAAATTATGTTGAGCACCAATTGCGAAGGACGTTCCGTAACATTCATCACGTCTGCAGGATTGTTAGGAATCAATGCTCCCTGACGATAGAAATAAGGTATCTGCTTATCTGTGAATGACATGGTAACCAAACGAGGACCTTCTATCAATTCATTAGTAGACACACTCCACCATTTTCCTTCTGGCAACCATACATCCTTTGTCGTGATACCTCTTGCATCAGATTTCTCAGTGATAGGTGCCACTAAGATATCGTCACCAAAGAAATACTCATTATCGTATGTATATGCTTCTTCTACCTCAGGATACTCATAGTACAATGGACGACAGATTGACACACCAGTATCATAGGTCTTACGCGCCATGGTATATATATAAGGGAAGAGAGAGTAACGCAGACGAACTGCTTCCAAGATGGTTGGGAAATTTGAGAATTTCCAAATACGGCGTTCTATGCGAGAATCGCTGGTAGCATGAGTACGGAATATAGGAGTAAACACACCAAACTGAATCCATCGCAACACCAAGTTAGGATTGTTTACCAACTCCTCGTTCGAGAACATGTGGCCTCCTAAGTCATGTCCCCAATATCCATAGCCCACATTAGATGCCGTAGCTGTGAAATAAGGTTCAAAAGCCAAAGCCTCATAACTAATATTGGCATCACCCGAGAAACCAATCTGATAACGATGACTGCCTAAGCCTCCCCAACGATGGAAGATAACAGGACGATGGTTGTCACGCTTGGCTGCCTCATTGAAGAAGACATAGTTACACCAAAATGTCTCGCTCAAAGACTTTGTATATGGACTTGTCAGATATTGCTGCCAATCCAACCACCAGAAATCAACGCCTTCGCTCTCATGGTCACGAATGATGTTCTTGAAGAACGACTTAGTAAAGTCGGGGTAATCAAGGCTCCAATTGATATTATTGCGGCTGTCATTCAGGTACTTGCCACCTAATTCACTGTTCATGGCAGCGAAATAAGTAGGCGACTCTATCTGATTGATACCATCGGCAGGATGCAAATTGAGCGCAGTCTTAAAATTTTGTGAGCGCATCTCGGAAAGAAGACCTTTTGGATTAGGTATGAGGTTGGTGTTCCATGACCAACCAGTCCAACCACCACGACCTTCCGACTGACTATAAGCATTTCCATTCCAATGCCAATCCATATCGAGAATCATCACATCGGTAGGTATCTTATTGGCTTTCAAGTCGCTCATAATGTTGCGATAATCATCTGCCGAATAAGAAGCATACTTACTATACCAGTAACCGAACACATAATCAGGTGGCAGAGGGATGCTACCAGCAATCTTGGTATAGTCTGCAAGAGCTTTCTTGTAATTATGGCCATATCCTAACACATAAGTATCCATGGCATGATTGTCTGCACGCTGTGTCCACCAA
This sequence comes from Lachnospiraceae bacterium, assembly GCA_963594575.1. Classification (GTDB taxonomy): domain Bacteria; phylum Bacteroidota; class Bacteroidia; order Bacteroidales; family Bacteroidaceae; genus Prevotella. The sequence continues at coordinate 2,312 of CAVBFV010000156.1, forward strand.
GGATACCCCATATCACTATTAGGAGACAAGGCATAAGAACGTCCTCCATCAGAACGAGGTGAAGCCCATGAATCGTCTATCACAGCCCAACCAGAGCGAGAAACCAAACCACTTTCCATTTCCGAACGCTTGCTATCGCCCATCAGACCATCCAATGTACGGCAAGTTCCTTTTAAGTTCAGTGGATCTGGTTTGCCAGGATACCAAACTGTAGAAACACCATTACCTGTTATAGCGATGGTAAGATTGGCTGAAGAGGCTGGAAGGGTGCGTGGATCAGTTCCCTTGCGATACTTGAGCTTCAGGTTGGATGTCATTATATATAAATAGGTGTCATCCTCACTCTTGGTGAACTGAGGCGCATCCAACTTACGATTGACAATGGTGAAGGTCGCCCGATCCTCAAACTTCGCTTGATCGCTATACTCCACTCTTATCATCTCCGGAGTAAGAACCGTAAAACGAGCATTGCCACAAGTAATGACAGCCTGACTTGTTGCTACAGGATCATTGACCACTACTTGTGCCATGGAAGGAGTTAACAATAAGCAACTACTCATCATAAGCATAATGAAAGGTTTCTTCATAATTCAAACATTTAGTTGATGGTTATTTTTGTTAAAAGATGCGGCAAAGATAGTCATAATCTACTACCATCATGCGGCAAAGTACACGATTAGTACAAAAACGAATGATGACAAATCCCTTATTCCCATGATAATGAGCAACATACAAATAATCGGAAATTCGTATCAAGTACATTCGTCTTTGGAGGGGATTTTGCGGTAATAAGTGTTTTTTCATAAAAACACAGCCTATTATTTGGCTACCCAAAAATAATTTTGTATATTTGCACACAATTTTAAGAAGCGAGATTACCATGCAAAGAATTATTATAACATTCATATTGATATGTTCTTGTTGCCATTTGTCTGCAACAAGAAACGAGAAACTTTCTTTTACTTTAGATAGCCTTTTAGACAACATATCCCAAATCTACAAGCAAAAGGAGGCTAGTATCAACACCTACAAGGGAATCATGGACAAGGACAAGAGCACCGCCACGTTACTTTCTATCTATGACAAGCTATTCAATGAATACTACGTTTATCAGTTTGATTCCGCCATGGTGTATGTTGACAAGTCCATAGAGTTGGCTGATAAGACCGCCAACCAGTTCTACCATGACAAAAGCAGAATAGAAAAAGCATCACTGCTTGCCATCGGTGGACTTTATGGAGAGGCTATGTCTCTGCTCAATGAGATAGACTTTTCCTCGCTCACTCCATCTCTTTCCTTTGACTATACTATCACGAAGTATTATATATATATGTATTGGTCTGACTATTGCCATGACGCAACATACGCTCCCAAGTACAGACAAAAAGCTGCTGAGTTTCTGAAACAGGCGGTCGGTCTGCTCAGCAAGAATGACAAACGTTACAATTTTTTCCTGGGAGAATACTACATTTACGTGGAACGTAACGACAAGAAGGCATTGAGTCACTACTTTCGTGTCTTGAAGGAAATACCTGTCAACTCTCGTTACTATGCCATGGCGGCATTTGCAATAGCCAACAACTATAGTGCAAATCATCAACCCGAGAAATACGAAGAGTACATCGTACAGGCATGTATCAGTGACCTGAAGAACTGCACTCGCGAGAATCTTGCGTTACAAGACTTTGCCATGTATCTATACCAGAAAGACAACGAGAACGTTTCTAGAGCCGAACGCTATATCAACTTTGCCATGGATGACGCAAAGGCGTACAACAACCGACTGCGCATCATCGAAATCTCGCAAAAGCTGCCTATCATTGTCAAGAACTATCGAGAGAAGCTAACCGCACAAAACAACTTGATGCGCGCTGCCTTGTGGGGGATTTCCATCCTCCTCATCATCATGCTCGTGCTTTTCTACTTCTATAGACAACAAAACAAGTTGCTGCACAAGCATCGTATCGAACTATCTGACAGCAACACGCAATTATCAAGCCTCAACGATGCACTCAACTTGCTCAACACACGCTTGACAGACACCAACAAGCAACGCGAGCGATTGGCGAAACTGTATATCGACCTATGCGCCAAATTCATTGACCGACTGAGCAAGTTTGAATTATTGGTACACCGAAAGATCAAAGTGGGACAAGGAAACGACTTGCTCAACATGACTTCCTCCTCACGCTTGTCAGACAAGGACTCAGCCACCTTCTTGCTACAGTTCGACACCGCCTTCCTCGACATGTATCCTTCGTTCATAGAAGAGTTCAATGCCTTGCTCAAACCAGAAGAACAAGTGAAACCAGCACATAGCAGGAGCCTCACCACCGAATTGCGCATATTTGCCCTCATCAGATTGGGCGTTAAGGACAGTTCCGAGATTGCCTCCCTGTTGTTCTATATGCCTCGCACTATCTACAACTATCGGTCAGCATTCAAGAACAAGGCATTGAATCGTGAGACTTTCGAAGAGGATGTGGAGAAGCTGTGTACCGTTATGCCCACCACGGCATGATGAAGGCGGCATGCGACGCAACTTATGAAAAAAAAATCGAAACAAGTGTCCTTTTTTGCCTCATATTTAATAAAAAACGAAAAAAGATGCCAAGAAACTTTGTTTTCTCCTTTTTTTTTTGTTTCTTTGCCTTATAAAACTAATAATAGTCATAATTTATGGGAAAAGGTAAAAAAGGTGGCAAAAGGATGAACAAAGCGCAGCTCACTGAGATGCTGCAGGAATTCTTTGCCGAAAGACCGGGCGAAACGCTCAGCTTTAAAGAGATATTCCGTTCCCTCCATCTTACGACGCATCCGCTCAAGATGCTGGCGATTGACATTATGGAGGAAATGGCATGGGATGACTACCTGGCTAAGGTAAGTGATAATTCTTATCGCCTGAATCAAAGTATACAGGTGATGGAAGGTAAATTCGTTAGGAAGGCAAATGGCAAAAACTCTGTTATCCCTGATGATAGCGAGAAGCCTATTTTCGTTTCTGAACGTAATTCGATGGGAGCACTTAATGGCGACAGGGTGGAATTCACCTTCCTGGCTCGTCGTAAGAATCACATCAAGGAGGCACAAGTCAACAAAATCCTTGAACGCGCTAAAGATACCTTCGTAGGACGTCTGAAAGTAGATAAGGATCTGGCTTACCTCGTGACACCAGGCGATGTCTTTGCTCACAACATCATCATTCCTAGAAGAAAGGTGAAGGGAGGAAAGACCGATGACAAGGCAGTAGTCCGGATTATCGAGTGGCCGGATGGAGAAAACAAGAGTCCTATTGGCGAGGTTGTTGACATTCTTGGCCAGATGGGTGATAATGATGTTGAGATGAATTCTATTCTTGCTCAATATGGATTACCTTATAAATATCCAAAGAATGTAGAAGATGCAGCCAACAAGATAAGCGGCGAAATCACAGAACAGGATTACAAAGAACGAGAGGACTTCCGCAAGGTATTCACCTGCACCATCGACCCGAAGGATGCCAAGGACTTTGATGATGCCCTCAGTATCCAGAGATTGGAGAATGGTAACTGGCAGGTAGGTGTTCATATCGCAGATGTGTCACATTACGTCACAGAGGGCAGTATCATCGACAAGGAAGCTGTGAAACGTGCAACATCTGTATATCTCGTAGATCGCACCATCCCGATGCTCCCAGAGCGTCTCTGTAACTTTATCTGCTCGCTTCGTCCTAATGAGGAAAAACTTGCATACAGCGTCATCTTCGAACTCGACAACAATGCCGAAGTCAAGAACTATCGCATCGTTCATACCGTCATAGAGAGCGACCGCAGATATAAATATGAAGAGGTACAGGAACTCCTCGAAGCAAATGGTGTGATTGATGGTACTGGCGAACCTGCTCCAGCCGAAACCAAGGAACATCCTTATCAAGGAGAAAACGCACTTCAGCTCATTACGCTTGACAGACTGGCTAAGAAACTGCGTGCCGCAAGATTCAAAAATGGTGCTGTTAAGTTTGACCGCGAAGAGTTGCATTTCGACGTTGACGAAAAGGGGAAACCAGTAAGCTGCTACTACAAGCGCTCTAAGGATGCCAATAAACTCGTAGAGGAATTCATGCTACTCGCCAACCGTACGGTGGCTGAAAGTATCGGAAAGGTAAAGAAAGGAAAGAAGCCAAAGACGCTTCCTTATCGTATTCACGACAATCCTGACCCACAGAAGTTGGAAACCTTGCGTGAATTCGTTGTGAAGTTTGGTTATAAGATGAAAACAGAGGGTACGAAGGGCGCTACAGCAAGAAGTCTCAACAAGTTGATGTCTGATTGCGAAGGAAAGCCAGAGAATAATCTCATCCAGATGGTTGCACTCCGTGCCATGATGAAGGCAAAGTACTCTGTTCACAACATCGGACACTTTGGACTGGCTTTCGAATACTACACCCACTTCACCTCACCTATCCGCCGTTATCCGGATACGATGGTTCATCGCTTGCTTACCAAGTACGCAGATGGCGGCAGAAGTGCCAACGAGAAACATTACGAAGAACTCTGTGAGCATTGCTCTGAAATGGAACAGATCGCACAGAATGCAGAACGTGACAGTATCAAATATAAGATGGTAGAATTCATGGGAGATAAACTCGGCGAGGAATTCGATGCCCATATAAGCGGTATTACTTCTTACGGAATTTATGCTACCATAGACGAAAACCATTGTGAAGGAATGATTCCGATGCGCGACATCGCTGACGATTATTACGACTTCGACGAAAAGAACTTCTGTTTGATTGGTCGTCGTCACCATAATAAATATCAATTAGGTGATGCTATCCGCATTAAGGTGGCGCAAGCCAACCTGGAGAAGAAACAACTAGATTTCACCCTAGCCGGCGATTCGGCTCCTGTACGCAAGGAAAAGCCTGCAGCTAATACTTCTTCCAGCAAAGCGAAAAAGTCAAAGCAGAAGACACGAAATCACCGTAAAAACAAATAATATCAAATTGGGCTGACCTTATTGGTCAGCCTTTTTTATTTTGAATCTATACACATTTACAAAATCCAGAACCGAATAGGTAAAAAGATAAAAGGAGCCGCGAAATCTGTGAGATAAAGCTGCGATAAGAAAGCAAAACTGCATGAAAACAAAAAAGCCTCAGAAATCTTTCGAAATCTGAGGCTCTTGATAAAAGGAGGCGGCTACCTACTCTCCCGCATTGCATTGCAGTACCATCGGCGCAAGTGAGCTTAACTTCTCTGTTCGGAATGGGAAGAGGTGGGACCTCACCGCAATAACCACCTGATAATGGGTTATGACGTATTTGCACACAAGCAAACTGT
>CAVBFV010000157.1:0-7544 GCA_963594575.1 Lachnospiraceae bacterium
ACGTTCCTTGGAGGCTTTGCGCCTCCAGCCACTTGGGCGAACCTCCGCAGTGTTTATGGTATTAGCTTATACATACTATACAGAGGACACACAGCGCATATAATAAACTCGGCATAACTCACAAAGTAAAACAACAACACACAACTGCTACACTTGGCAAGTTGTGCACTGAATATTTTCACCTTGTCCTTTGCACACTTCAAGAATAAGGTTGCTTGTGGCTGTAACCTTGTTCTTTTTCAATGTGGCAGTTTTGATGTTGGTGCAAATTGTAAGAATTAAGGTCGACAACCTTGGGCATGGAGAACCGAAAGGCAAATGGCTCATCCTTTGTTCTTATAGGAGGGAGCGAGGTTATGTTTTGGGAATCCCAAAACGCCTCGCTCCATCATGAGGGCGGAGAATTTTTGCTCCCAACGGTCGCAGAAAGTGAGTGTACCAACTATAAACAGTATGTCGAATTACAAGCATGCATGAACAAGCCAGGAGAAAGGGTGGAAGACTGCCCACTAAAAGGATTCGCAAGCTGTCAAAGTTTGACACGAAGAAGTTCTCTCTGCCAAGCTACGAGGTATTGAAATTGATGGCGAGAAAAACCAATCGCAAGTTGGCGGAGTATATCCGTGAGTCCACCTTGAACGGCAAGATAGTCCGTAGAAACAACACAGAAATGAGACCATAGTCTCGGTAGGGCATAGATTTAACAGTTTATCCTCTAATCACATATTCAAATTCATCAAAATTCTCATACCCTAATTCTTCTAAGACTTGACGACTGTGTTTTCTGTCCTCTTCAGTGTTGAACTTGGGTATAATGGGGAGACGGAGGGTGATTTTATCTTTATGTTTGGCATGGGAGTAGAGCCAGACAAGGTTCTCAATAACTTGCTGATTGCCCTTGCCGGTATAGGCTTGGTAGATGGCAGGTGTCATGTCCTTGATGTCGATGATGAAGGAGTCGATGAAGGAGATGACTTCCTCCAAGTGATGGCGAGGCACGTTGAGGCTCGTCTCCATCGTAAACTGCCATCCCTCAGGACATTGCTCGCAAAATTCCTTGATGAATGCGCTTCGCAAGAGTGGTTCGCCTCCACCAAAGCAGATGCCGCCTCCTGTCGCCAAGAAATAAAGATTGTCCATCTCCACGTTCATCATCAGCAGTTCCGTGTCCATCTCCTGCCATACGCCGTCGGCTTCGAGGCATTGGGGATTGAGGCAATACTTGCAATGGAGAGGGCATCCGTGGAATGCCACGAGGGTGGTGACACCCTCGCCGTCTATCGTAAGGCGGTGGCGGTCGATGCAAATGAGTGGGGCGGTCTTCATTTTATTCTAATCTAAAGGTAACGGGGACTGTATATTTCGTTTTTACGGCCTTGCCATTTTGCTTGGCAGGATTCCATTTCGGCATACTTTTCACTACCCGAATGGCTTCCTCGTCGAAGGTAGGGGAAATGCTTTTCATCACCTTGATGTCACTCAGGGTTCCGTCTTCATTGACAGTGAAACCAACAATGACTCTTCCTTGTATATTGCAATCTCCTTGTATGTTTGGATAGCGGAGATTTTGGGCGATGTATTGCATCAATGCAGCTGAACCGCCAGGGAATGATGCCATTTCTTCGATTGCTGCTCCAAATAGCTTGCTGCTCTTGGTGGAGTCTGATGCGACGGTTTGTTGGATGATGGCGGTCTTACCATCATTCGTGTACTTTTCTTGCTTTGCTTCTTCTGAATGAGTATCTTTCTTGATGATAGGAGCTGTTCCTCTGATAACTGCGACTTCCCCCAAGACATCTCTGCTTTCTGTCAAAGTGATAATATTGAGTTTCTCTTGGCTCATTTTTGAGATTTTGATGATTCTGTCTTGCATGCCAAGATATTTCACGGTGATTATATCTTCTTTCTCCACCTCGATAGTAAAGTTTCCATCTTTGTCAGCAATAGTCTTGCTGCCAGAAAGTTTTGCCGTAATCGTGGCTCCTACTTGTGGATCTCCTTGCTCGTCAATGAGATGCCCTTGTACAAAAAGTACTCCTTTCTTGTTTAGTGCTTCTTTTTCTTTGAGGAGGACGGAATCGTTTGGCGTATATTCTTGAAATAGAATAGGGAGGGTTTTCTCTGATATAGAACTATAATATCCCTTCTGGGTGGCGCATGATGTGGTGGATGCGGCGAGGGCGGTGATTCCCAATGCCACTCCTGCGACCTTGATGGCTTTCCCGGCCATTTGTCTGATTCTCAACTCATGTTCCAGGTCTCTCACGTCTTGCTCACATCTTGGGCAAGTTCCCTTGCATTCGCCCTTGAAGTGGCATTCTTCGGGTGAATAGTCTATCCCATTGGCATCCGCTATTTGTTTGCGAATAGCCTTGAGGGTATCGCATATGTTGCGTCCTTTGGTTTTCATAAATTGATATTTTTAGGTGTTCAACATTCCCTTTATTTACAAAATGGGTATATTGTTACTCCTTAGTCATAAATTCTAAAAATACCCATTTTTATAATTCTAATTTCAAAAGTACGAAAAACAATCTACAAACGAGAAAATTTTGCTTTGTATTGTTAGAAAGGGAATTGCATTTAACATTTCTCATGTTTTTAATGCTGTATATGAAACTTATATGTGTTTCTTTAGATATTGTACAGTTGCATTTTTGAGACATTTTCCGACCATAATTTAATAATCTATAAAAACAACGCAAAAGATGTTATTTCTCAGATTTTAAATTTATCTTTGCAATCGTAACAGAGTTGTTTGACAAGCAAGGCAAACTTATGTATAATGAAGAAGTTGGTACTATTGCCAAGTCATTACCTCTATTGAGGTGAACTATTCATAAATAGCTCATTTTAAGCTGTTCAGTAGATTTTAGCAGGTTTTTGCAAAAAAACACTGATACCAGCAAGGCTCTGCACCTCACCTTCGTTACGACCTATGGTGTGGCAAAAAAATGCCCAATACGGCATGATACAGAGCGAGATTACGATGGATGACCTGTTTAAGCAATAAGCGATATACACCTAATGAAGGTCAGAGAAATATACAAACATCAAAATAATAGGAGGATATGAATATGGCAAGACCAATAAGAGAAGCCCCAATTCTAATGGGTAAAGACGCAGAACGCTTCGTTAAAGAAATGAAGCGTGTGGAAAGTTTGACTCCAGAGCAGAGAAGAGCTAATCGAGAGAAATTGCATGCAGAAGTCGAAGAAATCAACAAAAAGTGGAATCTAACATATAATGCACTTTTAGGATGAATATTTATCGTTTTGATTCAGATAGGAACGATGACAACAAGTACACTAGAGCCATGTACTTCGATATGCTCGAATTATAAACAAAGACCTCAGGTGCAGGCATCAAGTATCGGATACCTACAACTGAGGTTTCTAGATTACCACAAAACAGGAAAAAATGAGATTAAACGTCTATTTAATTTAACCTCCATTTACCTTGTTTTCCGTGGCAGAGTATAGGATTTCCATCATTTCGTTAGCTATTTTATAGTCAGCAATTCGCATGACATTATTTGTTTCCGAATTATAGCCAAAGAAGTTGATATTTCCATACCAGACAATAGCCTTGTCTATGACAGCACATTGTAGCGTTTGTTCCTTGTTGCAAACCACATCCATTCCAGCATTTGACAGTTCTATCTCATTAGCCCCTTCCTCTTTAACATGTACAACCACAGAAACCCCATTATGAAGAAGGTTCGCGAGTGCAGACATGATAGAGGTTTTATATTTGAACTTCACTTTTGGCACTGCGATAACAACAGAATGTTTGGCTTTTGCCAAATCATTTCGGAATGCCGCTTCGTAATTGTTTTGCTCATATATCAATTCTTGGGATTTTTTATCTGGTGCTGGTGATGTCACATTCTTTCCATATCCAGCTCTAGCATATCCTTTCAGTCGTTTACGATACATAGAGTCGCAAAGTGGAACACGAATATCCACATAATCATAAATGCACACTTCGCTCTTTCCTTCATATTCTCTATGTAAACGCCCTGCATATTGCTCCACGTTTCCTTTCCAAGCTATAGGCATAGTAAGGAACAGGGTATCAAGGCGAGGATAATCGAAGCCCTCCCCTACATACTTTCCTGTAGCCACAATCACAAGTGATTCTGATGTGGGTATTGACTGTAGGTTTTGTAATGCAAGACGTTTTTCTTTAGCAGAATCCGCACCAATGAGTTGTATAACATGATCAGCAAATGGCATTAGCATTTGTGCCAACACCTTGACATGAGCTGTACGAGTTGTCAGCACTAAAGGTGTTCGTCCTTTTTGAATCGCAGCCTTGACATCCTCCATAACGAATTCATTTCTAACCTTATCCTCGGATAACTCTTGCGTTATTTGAACATAAGTTTTACGGTCTGATATTATGCTTCGGAACGAAGTAAACCTTGGAATCAGCAGGCGTTTGAATCCTTGATTTTCCATTTGGCTCTTGGCATCAGATGTAAATCTTATCTTTCCGCATTGCATAAAGATAATAGGTTGATGCCCATCTTTTCTGATTGGAGTTGCGGTCAAACCATAAACAAAAGTAGCAGTCACTTGTCGAAGAACCAGCTCGAAGCTGACTGAAGACACATGGTGACATTCATCAACTATCACCATACCGTAATCCTTGACAAAAGGCTTTACTTCGCCTTCACTCAAACAAGATTGTATCAAAGCAATATCTATTATGCCATGCAGTGAGTTCTTGCCTGCATATAAGCAACCAATGGCGGAAGTTTTCTTTTTCCTGCCTCGTTTTGTTTCAGGCACTTCTATTGTTTCATCAATATTAAGAAACGATTCCAACCGCTCCTTCCATTGCGCAAGCAATGCCTTGTTGTGAACAAGTATTAGTGTATTGACCTTTCTCTTTGCTATCACTCCGATGGCAAACACGGTCTTTCCAAACGCTGTTGCTGCTGATAGCGTTCCGACATTATGCCCAGCAAAAGCTTCCATTGCCTTTTGCTGTTCTTCTCGAAGACCTCCTCTGAATGTAACCTTTATACTACGCCCATGGTTAGTCTTGTCTGAAATCATTACCTTAACATTATGCTGGGTTAGGATGTCTCGAACCGCATCCTCACAACCACGAGGAAGAACAAGATAGTCGTCTGTTATTTCCGAACACGAAATGATACGTGGAATATTATACGTAGACAAGCGCATCCCTTGCTTCTCATAAAATTCAGGATTACGGAAAGCAGCCATGCGCTTGAAAACGTTCACGCATTTGGCAGACAGACTTGCCAAAGGTATATATAGCATGTTAGCTCTTGTCAGCACAATTTCCTTTGGATAACAGTCTGTTGGCATCATATCCATTTTAGGTGTTTCCCATGGCTTTTCCTCACTGGTCTTCGAGAGTTCGCCCAATGTTGGCTCTGTATGCAGCCGTAACAACATATCAAGTTCTACCTCCGACAACTTACGGATTTGTGATAACAATTCCCATTGGTCAGCATACGCATTGAAATCTTCATCAACGAATACACTGTTTCCTTTGCGTCGAGCCATCCCCTGCAATGGTAAGGCTACAAGATTGCCAAGACCACCTTCGGGCAAGGTGTCTTGGTTAGGAAAGAACCGGTCGTATGACTTGAAAGAAAGATGGACATCACTATTCATCGCCTCTGTAAGAATGGCATTTCCTAACTTTCGTGCCTTGAAAGCTGTTATTGGCGTATCAAAAAATATCCACGCATGAGCTCCATTGCCAGAACGTGAGCGTTCGATGTAACAAGGCACATTCCAAGTTTTGCAAACATTTACAAAGGAAAGCACATCATTCTTATAGCCATGTTCACAGCTCTTGTCATCAAAGTCTGTGCAAAGGAAACAGCAAGTGTTGTCCTTTCGTATTGGATAAAGTCCAATAACATCACGTCCCCACACATCTTTTCCAGCAAGATGATTGAAAACATCATTGTATGTCAAAGGAGCGAACTGCCTGTTGGGACAATCTGCACACTTATATTTTCGTTTATCGCAAAATTCTCGATTCCATTCTCTCTTGCATACAGGTTGATAGCCAGACTTTTGGGTTGTACTACTATACCAACGCTTAGCAAAAACATCATCACGCCCTCGGAATACACTTTGAAATATGGTAACCTTTTCCTGTAAAGTGAATTGGCATATAGAAACAGATGTTGCTTCTATATGATTAAAGTTGCAGGTCTTGGATTCAAAACTTTCATATTCTATCCCATTCTTTTCAAGAATCTCTTTAAGTCTGGCATTTTCTTTTTCCAATTCTTGAATTCTTTGGGTAAGAGCACTTACATCCCTTGCGTCCATAAAGGTTCGCTCTCCCATCCATTCGGAAATCCAAGAGCTGCCAGATTTATCTCCGGATAATTGGAAAATAGCGTTTGCATCTTGACTAACATATCATTGTTAGGCGATATAATGTCAAGGAAATACTTGATGATGCAGATTGTGAAATATACTCTTTGAGGGTTTGAGGGCTGTGTAATCCAAGAATGTGCAATCCTTCTTGGAGATACAGGCATAATAGAACTTACCTTGTTCCACACTCTTGAATGGTGGCAACAAGCATTTCTCAACAATGTCAAAGATGTTATCCAAGATTCCAAGACTATAGGTTGCAAACCAAAATAGTGAGAAATGCACTTACGTATCTTGTCTGCTTTCAGATTACGAAAAACCATGTTCACATTACCCATTGTCAGCAACTCGCCCAAAATCCATGATGGAGGATATGGGTCACAATAGCTGTTTTTGAAGTGCTTGACAAACTCTTCTGTTGATTTGGCGTATTCCTTATCAATGGTGTTCTTTGTATCTTGGAAAGTTCTTTGGTTGGCAAAATGAACCGAATTAGTCAGCCAATAAATATCCCCAGTTATCTGCACAGGAATATTCATAATAGCCCGACGAATGGCTATCTCAACTTTTTCAATTTCATTGAGAAGAAACATACGCAACTTTTTGTCGAAGCGATAAAGATTCAGCACTTGCTGAAAAGTTGTTTCTTCTTTATACTGATGGAATTCTTTTGGAACTTTCAAGAATGGATACATATAAGCAGAAAGACGATAGTACCCGATACTCTCCAAATATCGTACCGCCTTAGCTTCATCAGAAATGATAAGCCCACGATTTTCCAACAGAGCCACCAGATCCGTCTCTGTCATATAATGTTTTGTGAAGTGCGGTAATCTTTCCATTAGAGTATTTTGAGAATAAACGTATACATACAAAAAAGCCCCACGCATTTGAGCATCGTTGAGAGGCTTGGTGGGAACTGACGCTGCAAAGATACGAATAATTATTGATAATACAAACTTTTTAGCAAGAAAAATCACGCAAAAGTGGATTTCTTTGATATATTTGTATTTAATAATGTTAAATCAGACTATAAAATCAAATTTTGCAAGCCAAATAAAGTGGTTTTCAAGATAAAAGTGTTACCTTTGTAACGTCAATACCCATACCGGAAGCCCCGATGGGCAGAGGTTGGGCAGACATATATACATATAAGGCGTAACTGTA
>CAVBFV010000158.1:0-7512 GCA_963594575.1 Lachnospiraceae bacterium
AGGTTCGTGGCACCGATAAGGAGAAGTGGATGCTCATCTGCAACATCAACCCTGGTGGTCCGTTCGGCGGTTCTGCTACCCAGTATTTCATCGGCGATTTCGACGGACATAAGTTCACTTGCGAAAGTAAACCGGAGGTTACCAAGTGGATGGATTACGGTAAGGACCATTACGCCACTGTTACTTTTGACAATGCTCCTGAGGGGCGTCGCGTGGCTATCGCCTGGATGAGCAACTGGCAGTATGCCAACCAGGTTCCAACCCTGCAGTATCGTTCGGGCAACTCCATTCCTCGCGACTTAGGTCTCTTTGAGTATAAGGGCGAGACTTATTGCAGCGTGGTTCCATCTCCTGAAATGACAGCGGCAAGAAGCAAGAAGGCAACCAAGTCTCTCTCTGAATCTTGCGAGATGGTTGTGAATCTGAAGGGAAATGCCACCATCACCTTGAGCAACGACAAGGGCGAGAAGGTGGTGATGCATTATGATGCCAAGGCTGAAACCTTCTCTATGGATAGAACCAAGAGCGGTAAGATGGATTTCAGCAAAGACTTTGCTGCTACTACAAAGGCTCCAACTTACGGCAAGATCAGCCAGCTCCGCATCTTTATCGACAAGAGCAGCATTGAGGCTTTCGATGCCGAAGGCAAGATGGCAATGACCAATCTGGTGTTCCCTACCAAGCCTTACAACAAGGTTACTGTGAAGGGTGGCAAGTATCAGGTGTATAACATCAAGTAATGCTATAAAAAGAAACTGAATCTATAACACTCTTGTTTCTTAGCGTGTTAATGATGTAACAATGCAACAAAAATGGTAGTCGATGAACGATATTTTATGATATAATATACCGTTTGTCGCTACCTTTGCACCAGCAAAATAGAAACAATAACGCTAACAATTATGAATAAATCATCAAAGTTATCAATCATCCCGGTGATGCTCTGTTTCTTCGCCATGGGATTTGTAGATTTGGTAGGCATCGCCTCCAACTACGTAAAGGAAGATCTCAACCTCAATGATGCAACAGCCAATCTGTTTCCATCGCTGGTATTCTTCTGGTTTCTCATCTTCTCGGTTCCTACAGGAATCCTGATGAATAAGATAGGTAGAAAGAAGACAGTGCTCCTGTCTTTGCTCGTTACCGTTATCTCCCTCCTTTTGCCCATCTTTGGCGAAAACTTCGAAATGATGCTCGTGTCATTCTCTTTGCTCGGCATCGGAAATGCATTGATGCAGACTTCCCTGAACCCGCTGGTTTCTGTGGTTACATCAGGCAAGAACCTTGCCTCTACCTTGACTTTCGGTCAGTTTGTCAAGGCAATCGCTTCCTTCCTGGCTCCATACATCGCTATGTGGGGTGCCATGGCAAGCATTCCAACCTTCGGTTTGGGCTGGAGAGTTCTCTTCCCAATCTATATGGTTATCGGAATCGCAGCTACTTTCTTCCTGGCAGGTACGCCTATCGAAGAAGAGAAGAACGAGGGTAAGGCTTCCGGCTTCGGCGAGTGCTTCAAGTTGCTCGGCAAACCTATCGTGCTGCTTTCCTTCATCGGTATCATGTGTCATGTAGGCATCGATGTGGGTACCAATACTACAGCTCCTAAAATTCTGATGGAGCGTCTGGGATGGACGCTGAACGAGGCTGCCTTCGCTACATCGCTCTACTTCATCTTCCGTACCATCGGATGTTTCACCGGTACCGTTTTCCTCCGCATGATGAAGACCCGCACTTTCTTCCTCATCAGCGTAGTGATGATGGCTCTGAGTATGATAGGCATGTGGGTAGGCGAGAGCAAGATGATGCTTTATATCGCCATCGCCCTCGTGGGATATGGCAACTCTAACGTGTTCTCCATGATTTTCTCTCAGGCACTTCTAGCTATGCCTGATAAGAAGAATGAGGTGAGTGGACTGATGATCATGGGACTCTTCGGTGGTACCGTCTTCCCTTTGATTATGGGCTTTGCCAGCGATACTTGGGGGCAGGCTGGTGCTGTGGCTGTCATGGCTGTGGGAGTCGCTTATCTCTTCACTTATATCCGCAAGTTATAATAAAAATCATCCGCAATCGTTTATATCGTATATAATTAAGGTGTAATTATGGAAACAAAGAATTTGAATACAAAATATTGTGTAGGTTTGGGCGAAATCCTCTTTGATGTTCTCCCTAGTGGTTCTCAACTCGGCGGTGCTCCTGCCAACTTCGCTTACCACGCAGGTCAGCATGGTTTGCATTCTGTAGCCGTGAGTGCTGTGGGTAAGGATGCCTTGGGCGAAACAGCCCTTCGCATTCTCGATGAGAAGAAGTTGAAGTATGTAATGCCTGAGGTAGATTATCCTACCGGTACTGTTCAGGTGCAGCTTGATAAGGAGGGCGTTCCTACTTACGATATCAAGCAGGGTGTAGCTTGGGATAATATCCCGTTCACCAGTGATATTAGGGAGATTGCTGTCAATGCTGGAGCTGTATGCTGGGGTTCTCTGGCTCAGCGCAGTGAGGTTAGCCGTAAGACCATCTATACGTTCCTCGACCATACTCCAGAGGATTGTCTGAAGATTTTCGACATCAATCTCCGTCAGAACTTCTATACTCCTGAGGTGATTACCGAGAGCTTGAAGCGCTGCAATGTGTTGAAGATTAACGATGAGGAGTTGATTACCATCGGCCGTCTCTTTGGTTATCCAGGTTTGGATATCGAGAACAAGTGCTGGCTGATTCTCGGCAAGTATAATCTCGATATGCTCGTGCTGACCTGCGGTGTAAACGGCAGCTATGTCTTTGCTCCGGGTGTGAAGTCATTCCAGGAGACTCCAAAGGTTGAGGTAGCTGATACAGTAGGTGCAGGCGACAGCTTTACCGGTACATTCTGTGCCAGCATTCTGAAGGGCAAGAGTATTCAGGAGGCTCACGAACTTGCCGTAAAGGTAAGTGCCTACGTTTGTACCCAGAACGGTGCGATTCCTCAGATTCCTGAGGAATATACCAAGTAAGAGCCGCTTCCCCCTATTGGTTATATATGGCAAAATAAAATTATAGGTTTAAAGAATAGTTGATTTAAGGTTAATGTTAGTTAGTAAGTTGCACTTGTTCGCGAAGAATGGGTGCAGCTTTTTCATTTTCAGTAATACAATCTCTCAATTAGAATAAAAGAACCCCCTAAAATGGTAAAATGATGCCCCAAAATGGCAGAAATGAATAAAAAAATAACGTTTTCATTAAAAATATTGTAAAAGAGTTGCAGATTAATAGATTATTTTGTACTTTTGCATCTAAAATATTAGTAGAACATTAAAAATATAGATGTTATGAAAGACTTATATTGGTCTAATTTGTCATTTGGTTATCGCCAGACTGACTACAATGTTCGCTGTTACTATCGCGACGGCAAATGGGGCGAAATAGAAGTTTGCTCTGATGAGTATTTGAAATTGCACATGGCTGCAACCTGTCTGCACTATGGCCAGGAGGCATTCGAGGGCTTGAAGGCTTATCGTTGCCCAGACGGTAAGGTGCGCGTGTTCCGTATGGACGAGAACGCTAAGCGCTTGCAGAGCACATGTCGCGGCATTCTGATGCCAGAGGTGCCTACAGAGATGTTCGAGGAAATGGTGAAGAAGGTGGTTCGCCTCAACCAAGAGTGGATTCCTACCTACGAGAGCGGTGCTACGCTTTATATCCGTCCGCTGCTCATCGGTACAAGTGCTCAGGTGGGTGTTCATCCTTCTAAGGAGTATTGCTTCCTCATCTTCGTAACTCCAGTGGGTCCATACTTCAAGGGTGGATTCTCTACCAACCCATACGTCATCATCCGTGATTTCGACCGCTCTGCTCCTCTCGGAACAGGTATCTATAAGGTGGGTGGAAACTATGCTGCTTCCCTCAGAGCCAACAATATCGCTCACGAGAAGGGTTATGCATGCGAGTTCTATCTCGACGCCAAGGAGAAGAAATACATGGATGAGTGTGGTGCTGCCAACTTCTTCGGAATCAAGAATAATACATACGTTACTCCTAAGAGTACATCTATCCTCCCTTCTATCACCAACAAGAGTCTGATGCAGTTGGCTGAGGATCTCGGTATGAAGGTGGAGCGCCGTCAGATTCCTGAGGATGAGCTGGATACTTTCGAAGAGGCTGGTGCTTGCGGTACTGCTGCCGTAATCAGTCCTATCAGCTACATTGATGACTTGGATACAGGCAAGCGCTACAACTTCGGTGAGAAACCAGGTCCTATCTCTAAGCACCTCTATGATACGCTTCGCGGAATCCAGTATGGTACTATTGAGGACAAGCATGGTTGGACAACCGTAGTTATTGAGTAATCAATGACTTCTTTATTGCGTAAAAACCAATATTAGAAATATAATTATGATCAGGGCACTTTGAGGAGTTCACGCTCCTTGGAGTGCTTTTTTTATGTCTTTTTTCTTGGAAGTTTCATAAAAATATCGTAACTTTGCCCGCAGAAAAATAACTTTTTAAAAGAAAGGAAAGATTATGCAGACAACACAGGTAAGCGTCTTGATGATCAATGATAAAGGCATTATGCTTTCTGTGAAAGGAAACGATTATTTCATATCTTATAATCGGATTCCTTGGATGAAGAATGCATGTATTTCTGATGCTCTTGATGTGCAGATGAGTGGAAGGAATGCCATTGAGTGGCCTAAACTGGATGTAGATTTAGAAATAGAGAGTTTAAAGCATCCTGAGCGTTATCCTCTTATTATGAAGAGAAATGAAATGGAAGTTTTATAGAGTCTCAAATAAAAAAGGCAGAAAGCCTCTCAGCATCGTTTTGCTGAGAGGCTTTCTGCCTTTTTATGCCTGGGGGTTAACAGAGTTAACAGTTAACAGCTGTTTTTTCGATACTCCTCCTCGCGCGTACCTTATTATAATATAATATATATATACTTATTTTTATATGTGAGTGGGGGGAACCATGCATTTTTGGGGTGTTAACTGTTAACCTGTTAACCCTTCGTCCTTTTTTGCCCGTCTCTATGCTTTGCGGGGCGTAACTCATAAAGTTGCGGGGGAAGAAACTATGAGTTAGGATTCTTAACACATTTCAGTATCATGAAAAGCCTCATGAAAAGCCTCATGAAAAGCCTTATGAAAAGCTACATAAAAGCCTCATGACAGCCCTTATTTAAGCCTCTGCCCCGTCATCATTTATGCCACTGCCCGGTCTTCATTTAAGCCTGAAAAACTGCAGAAAAGCCTCTTATTTCTCTACTGGGAATACGTAATATTCTCTGTCTACATCGTAATCCAGAACCCACTGGTCAATCATCACATTATCGTCTAAAGCCTTGATGGTTACGTTGTGACTGCCGCCAGGCAGCGTAACATAGAAACTCTTCAGCGTCTGGCCGCGCCACAGGTCAAACTTCCAGTCCTTAGAGTTATAAACCTCCTTCAGCTGGCAGATTACCGGTTCTCCACGGTCTATGCTCACACTCACCCTCATATCCTTTACAGTGTTTAGGAAGCAAGGAACCACGGCGATGGTAAAACGCGCATCACCGCTCTTGTCGCAGTAGAAATCATAGCTCAGACTGGCTCCCTTCGGCAATTTCACAGCCTTGCCGCTGTGACCTAACAGCGGACGGATGGTAATCTTCTCGGCTCCTTTTACGGCAGCCTGGGCAAGCGGCGATTCGGTAGCCTTGCTCCATTCGTAGGCATTCTTGGCAATGATGTCGCCGGTAACTACAGAGAGCGGTTTGAGATCGTTGCTGCGGTCGAAGGCATCAGCTTTCAGCCGCTTGATGTCGGCAGCAGGCAGTGTGCCCGGAATCTGCGGAGCCTGCATCTCTGTACCGTTGGTAAGGATGAAATTCTTCCATTTGCCGTTTCTGATGCGACTGTAGTAGGCATTGAGCTGCTTCAGTTTGTTGTAAGCATCGATGCTCACAGCCGCTGCAGCCTTCGCCTCATCGTCTTTATTAAACAGTCCCGGACGGGCGATGTGTCTTGCTTCCTGTGCCTCCAGTTCCTTTTCGGCTACGAAGGCAGCCAGGAATATCGGATATTTCACTACCTCGAAGAAGCCGTCTTTCTGGTTCTGAGGCAGCATGCGTTCGATGGATTCTGTCTTCGCCTTCAACAGGTCGTAGCGGTAGAGGAAACGCTCCAGTTCGTTGCCGAATTCGCCTGAATGGAACTCCGTATCGCCGTAAGGCATTGCCATATAAGCAGAATGGCGGATGCTGGTAAGGCGATAATATTCTTCCATCAGAGGCATGATTTTCCTGCCTGTAATGGCGCCAAAGAATGCGTTGAGTGTGTTCTGGATATACGTCTTGCAATCCGCTTTCAGGGCGTTTTTATTCCACGCCAGGTTCATCATCATGGCTAGCTGGAAGGTTGACTGCTTCGGATTGGTAATGTTGGCTATCCAGGCACAGTCTTCGTCGTTGTGAGCGGCAGAGCGGTGCGATTTTCCGTGCTGGGCATTCTTGCTCTCCAGATAATCCTTGCTGTTGAGCATTTCGAGCAGCAGACCCGGCGAGAGGTTGCTCATCTCCATCTGTGCATCCGAGCATACCAGCTTCACATTCTCGATGGTTTTGCGGTGTTTCTTCTTGTGCTTCTTGCCCACAAACTCCGTCACCTTGTAGTTTTCCGCCACGCAGATGTCGAAACTGTCTACCACAGCCTTGTTGTAAACAGCCTCGTGCCTGCCGTCTACCTGCCACAGCGTATTGGCTCTCAGGCGCAGCATCAGTCGGGCGATGCGGCTGTAGTTCTGCGGTTTCATCCACTGGCTGTTGTTCAGGGCAAGTCCTCTGAATTCTATTCTCGGAACCTCTATCCACTGCTGGTCTACGGGTGTATAGAGGCTCTTGCGCTGAGCAGGCTGCAGGTCGTTCCATGCCGCCAGAGGCGAAACGCCAGCCAGCTCAGAGAGTTTCATGATGGCGTAAGCCGTTCCGCGGGCGTTGCTTCCGATAACGATGAGTTTCCCTTTCCTCGTACCGATGTAGAAAGCATCTTTTGCGGTGATAATAAGATGCAGCGGCGCACCGAGTTTTTCTACTGCCGAAAACTCCTTGTTGGTGAGCTGGTCGAGCTGGTAAATCTGTATCGGAGCACCTGATTTTTCTTTCGCATCGAATCCGGTTACGGCTTTCATATCGCCCGCAAACTCCTTGAGGGCAATCTTCACTACCGGCGAAATGATAGAGTTGGTGGTATAAGATACTCTTCCGTAGCCATCGGTCCAGTAAACGTTGGGTGCTGCGGTCTGAGTTTCCGTCTTCTTCACTTTGGTTTCGGTCAGCGCGTTGGCATTCAGGCTAGAGAAGCAGGCCAGAGCCAAGGCCACGCCTAATATAATCTTTTTATATTTCATTTTTCTTCCGTTTTTGTCTGTTCGGTTGTAGATTCGCTTTTGCTGAAACTACACATTTCTGCAATTTGCAAAGATACATAAAAGTGTTTAATATCTGAAATTATTTAGTTTTTATTTGCTTATTACATTATTTATTGTTACTTTTGCAC
>CAVBFV010000159.1:0-7483 GCA_963594575.1 Lachnospiraceae bacterium
CTGCCACAACGAAAATGCGCCAACTGCCACAACGAAAATGCGCCAACTGCCACAATAGAATAGAAAAGCAACAAAGTTTAACCATTTTATTTGCTTGATATTCAATAAAATATATTATTTTTGCATCAGAAATTAAAAATGAGATTTTATGAAAGAATATAAAGCAAGAATTGCAGATAAAATATTGGCAGAAAAACTGGATGCGATGGGAGCTGTTTTGATAGAAGGTCCTAAGTATTGCGGTAAAACTACTCTAGCCAGCCAACAGGCTAAAAGTATCCTGTCTATGTCTGATCCAGATACTATGGAGCAGAACATAGCTATGGCCAATACCAATATCAAACTGTTGCTTCGGGGTGAAACGCCACGTTTGATAGATGAATGGCAAATAGCACCTAAGTTCTGGGATGCCGTCAGAAATGAAGTGGATAAGCGTGATGATGATGGGCAGTTCATACTGACCGGGTCTGCTGTACCACCTAGTTATGACGAAATCTTTCATACGGGTACGGGGCGTTTTGCCTGGCTCAAACTCAGAACGATGAGTTTGTGGGAATCAGAAGATTCTACAGGAGAGGTGAGCCTTGCCAAATTGTTCGCAACCGACAGGACCGATTGCTTCGTAGAAGGAATCAACCCAATTGACTTGGAGCATCTGGCATATTTGACTTGTCGGGGTGGCTGGCCGAAAGCCTTGGATAAGAAAAGCAAACAGGCAGCTTTACAGCAGGCCATTGAGTATTTTGAGGCAGTAACCAGATTCGATGTATCCCGTGTTGATGGAGTCAATCGTGATAGTGAATTAGCACGGAGGATTATGCGTTCGTATGCGAGAAATCAGGGAAGTCAGGCTACGGCAGGTACCATTTTGGCAGATATTGCCAACAATGAGAGTACTGAGGTTAGCGAGAATACCATCTATTCCTACATCAAGGCTTTGAAGAAGATATTTGTGATAGAGGATTCTACTGCCTGGAACCCGAATATGAGAAGCAAGTCGGCGATACGTACTTCTGATACCAGATATTTTACCGACCCATCGATAGCAACGGCTGCATTGGGAATGGGACCGGATGACTTGATCAATGATTTGAGTACGTTTGGCTTATTCTTTGAAACCTTGTGTGTGCGTGATTTGAGAGTTTATGCCGATGCATTAGGTGGCTCCGTTTATCATTTTCGTGATAAAAATGGTCTGGAGTGTGATGCTGTGGTTCATCTTCGTAATGGTAAGTATGGATTGATAGAGGTGAAGCTGGGTGGCGACAAACTCATAGAGGAGGGCGCAAGAAACCTGATGACCTTGGAAAGTAAAATCGATACCGATAAGATGAAGTCTCCGTCTTTCAAAATGGTTCTGACCGGTGTAGGTAAATATGCCTACCAGCGTCCGCAGGACGGCGTATATGTTGTGCCGGTAGGGTGCTTGAGAGATTAGGAATCTATTTCTTGTTTCCTTTCTCTATTAATGGTACGTTATGATATTGACTTTAGACGATAGTCATTAGATAAGGATAAAAGAAAAAGGGTTGCAATCTTCGGAAAGATGGATTGCAATCCTTTATTTTCTTATCTGAAATTCATAGTGAAATGGATGATAAAATATTTCGCTAAGTTGTTTATAGTAAATTAAATACACTTAAATATGGGTTTTAGGTGCATTTAATTTATATGTAGCATAAAATATACAGAAATTGAAAAAAAAAATAAGTAAGTTTGTCTTATTTTTGAAATATTTTTGTTAATTTTGTAGGCGAATGGTGGGTGGTAAGCCAACACAGGATAACAGCTTGCGAAACTATCGCCACCAACTTTCTTGGCTTTGCCTGGAAAGGAGGATTTTAATAACAACTTTGCTAAAGGCTGGCAGAGGTAAAAATAAAAAAGATGATTTTTTTTAAAACATCCAAACAAGAAATACTTCGATGTATAGGTGAAGTATTAGAGAAATCTTATGGAAAAGATTATGTTTCGGTATTACCTATGTTTGCCGATACGGATTGTCCTATGCCTGAAATATACATGGAACCATCCGAGGAACGTAATAAGCAATTAGAAGACCGCTTTTTGTATTGTATTACAGAAGCAGCCATAAAAGATAATTTTGAAGAACTGCAAGCATTCTTGAAAGACATATTGGAGAGGTTACGAAAAAGCTATGTTAATCTCAGAACAGTGGGGTATAAATGGCTTGTTGATTTTCTATGTGATGATAAGAAATCATTTCTTCATTTTGGTATTTATCTTAATCAAGCTGCAATTTTTGGTGTGGATGCTGAAAGGTTTTACAAGAAATTTACCAATACGCAAAAGCATAACAAAAAACGCTTTGATACCAATTGCGCACCTATCTATCATAGTTTATATGCTGTTTCACCAGTGACATCTTCTGAATATGTCCCTAGTATTTTTACCAGTGAGGAGTATGGTGAACAATATATTGTTGTGGCAATTTTATACAAGGATATAATATATGTTTTGAACGAGGCATATCAGTATGTTATGACTTTAGATCAAATGGCATGTATGAGGAAACAGTTTCCTGAACAATGTCATAATAGTCTTATAAAGTTAGTAGATGAGGTAAGGCATGCTTTATGTGAAGCGGCTATTAATCCTGATATACTTATTCCTACACAGGCTCAAATACAAGAAGCAAAGGATTTTTTACCGTTAGGTTTTTATAAGAAAATCTTTGAATTAGATATCAAGACCTTAAGTACTACTTTGTATCATGAAGTGCCTACGAAATATAAAAAGGCTTTTGGTATATTGGTTATTGAGCGAATAAAGATGCAGCAAAACGTGGATGATATTGAATACCGCGTCTTCAAGCATATTACAAATCCTGATGAACTAATTGAAAAGGTTAAAACTGCCAGATTAATATTAGCTCACATTAATGAGTTTGCAATATTAGATATAACCGAGGATGGAAAGTGTAAAAAGAAAAAGGTATCAAAAGGTACAATAGCTTGTTTGTTTTATTTGTGGACTGGAACCCAAATGTCTCAGTCTGATTTCTTGGAAAAATATTATTCTGTCCAATGCAAAGATGAGAAGTTGCATGTTAAACAAAGCACGCTTAGTACAGCCATTTCGAATCTTGACTCACAGTCTCCTCTTCGTAATGGATTCAATGCAAAAGTGAATGAGATCATCGATAAAAATCAAGAGACTCCTGCTAAAATGGTAGAGATCAAGAGTAGTCGTACAACCCGTAAAAATGTTGCAGAGCAACAATCTGTATAGTAACAGCGTAGTTTTTTCTTGCTATACCAATTGGTTCTGTCGATTTTATTGATTAATTATAATCTTCAAATAACCAATATTGATAATTCTTGCTTCATGAATTATCAATATTGGCTATCAAAATATAGTCTTTATTATACCCTCTTGATAATCAGAATAACTTTTTTACGAGTTTTGATATATAAAAAAGGCGTATAACCGGTTTTTGATAATTCTTGAGAGGGAATTATCAGTGTCTTCAATCAAAAAACATGAAAAGCTTGGTTTTTGCAACAGCTTGGTTTGCAGTGCTTTATCAATTGTGTCCTTTGTAGAATACTTCTTTTTGTTTATCTTTGCATCAGAAATTTCGAACATCGGAGTTTATGTTATGCTACGTTATATATAAATGTCAGCAGACTAAAAACTGAGCACGGCTCTGGTGGCTTGGGGATGAATAACATAAGTTGTCCTATATGACCCAAGTAAGTGCTAGGCAACGATTAATACCTCATTAATAATGAAAAAGGTATTATCTATCGGAGAAATCCTCAATGAGTATTTACTCCACAGCAACGCCCCTCTGGCTGCGGCTTATCGCAAGCACGTGCAGGAGATGATGGCAAGTAATGAATCTGTTGATTATATCAAGAAAGGAGAACGGTATGATTAATAAAGATTCTAAACAGAAATTGGATGAAGTCGTAGCTCAGGCTGCTCTTCAGCAGACTGAATCCCAGAAACAGGCTCAGGCTCTTGCTCCAGGGGCTGCTCAGCAGCAGGGCAGGGATAGCTTTTTCAATGTGTCCACTTTAAAAGAGGACCTGGAGAAAGGACGGAAAATGAAACCTCCGAAGGAACTTATTCCCCATATTCTGGTGGAGCATGAGACTACGATTCTCTTTAGCGGCCCGGGTGTGGGTAAAACAGTCCTCGCCATTCAGATAGCTATCGAGTTGGCTGAACAGGGAATGCGGGTACTTTATGTCAACTTTGAGCTTTCGACTCAGCAATTGGCTCTGAGATATCCCAACAAGGATAGTCCTGATACACTCTACCACGCTAGCATCGATTATACCAAGATGCACGATGTTACCGACCAGAGCATGATTCTTTCTGAGATTGAGCGAATGGCACTGGAACTGAATATAGAGGTGATAATCATAGATAACTTTACCAATCTCTGTATCAATTCTAAGGAGGCAGCTGAAGCTGGAAAAACCATGCAGCAACTGGTAGCTATGCGTACGACTCACAACTGTACCATGCTCATCCTTGCCCATACGCCTAAGCGCAAGCAGGGCGATCCGCTTACAATCGATGACCTGGCTGGTAGCAAGCTTCTCAGTAACTTTGCCGATAACATAATTGGTTTCAACAAATCGAGAAAGGACAAGGATATGCGCTACTTCATCCAACTGAAGTATCGTTCTCTCCCAATCGAACTTGATTTCAAAAACGTGCAGGAACTTACGTTGACCAGTTCTGACGGATGGCTCCATTTTGAATATGGTGGCTATGATGAGGAACGGGCACATTTGCCAAGATCAAGAGATGAAAGGGCAGAACTGGAGCGCGATATCATTCGTGAACTCAAGCAGCCTAACGGTTCTTCTTATCGGGATATTGCTGACAAACTGGGTACCAGTTCGAGTATGGTTCAGCGTGTTGCCAAGAGCAATGGCTTGAACAGAAAAGGCAAGTAAGCCTTACAAGAAGTAAGTATTTGTATCAGGGATGTATCATTCTGATTTTTGATACAAAATGATACTTAATTAATTGATATAGATATAGTTAGACTGTATCATGAGTGATACAGCTGCTATATCTGATACAAAGGGAATGTATCATCCTTGATACATAATAACCTTCTGAATATCAATAGGTTAATGATTGTTTTGTATCGATTCGGAAATGATACACTCTGATACATTTTTTTTATCATTAAATTTCAGAAAAAATGAAAAATGATATAAGATTTGTTTTGGAGCGCTATCATGCCGGTGGAGCCAATCGCTATGTCTGCCCTCAATGCGGACGCAAGAAGTGCTTTACCCGATATGTGGACCTGGAGACGGGCGAGTATGTGGCTGACGACTGTGGTAAATGCGACCATACGGCATCGTGTGGCTATCATTATCCACCGCATCAATACTTCCATGATCATCCGGAACTTAGCTGCAGGGAAGATTACCAGGCGGAATATGTAAACGGTAAACCCTTGCTGGGATTGGGAAACAGGAGACAGGACTCAGATAACGCCCTGAACGTTCATAAGAACGGACTGATGATGCAACCTCAGGATAGGCGACAGACCGAGTTCTTCAGCCCCGAATGGGTACAGAAGGCGATGCTGAGACCGAGTGCTTTCAGTATGTGGCTTGAAGGCCTGAACATCGGTGGTGATGCCCGGCAGGTGCTAGCCGATTATTGTGTGGGAGGTACTGCCCGAGACGTCGTTGTGCAGGGGGTGAACTATGGCAGGGCAGTGGTGTTCTGGCTGATAGACGAACTGCAGCGGGTGCATGATGCCAAGTTGATGGCTTATCGCAATGACGGTCATCGGGTACAGGGATGGGCCAACACCATGCGTTCCATCTGCGAACGTTCTCATGTCGGACCGCAACTTCAGAATACCGAAAAGGTGCTCTTTGGACAGCATTTGCTTCCCCGCTATCCCGATAAGACGGTATGTATCGTGGAGAGTGAGAAGACATCGCTTATCTGTGCCTGCCGCTATCCGCAGTACCTGTGGCTGGCAACGGGCGGATGTGGCAATCTGCAGACCGATAAGCTGCTCCCCTTGCAGCATCGAAGACTCGTGGTTTATCCCGATAGCGGAGAGTATGACAAGTGGAAGGAGCAGATGGCTAAGAGCGGATGTCGGGATTATAGGGTGGTAGACTTCATGGAGCAGTTTGAGGCGAATACCGATATTGCCGATATCCTGTTGGGTGAGGCTCAGCAGAAACCCGAATTTCTGCTGCCACCTCCTCCAGATGTCTGCCCCTTCTAAACATAAGGTTTACGCTCCGTAAGTATCATCTTTAGAGGGCGTAAGTATAAGGGTTAGAAAAATAATTAAAATGCAAATTTAAAATGTAAATATGATGACAAATTTTAAAGTAAGAGCCTATGGAAAATCAGAGCTTGCCTGGCTCTATTTTCCAACAGCCAATTCGGCTCATACGGCAGTAAACCATCTGATGGCTTGGGTGTATCGCATTCCGCAACTTGTTGACGGACTTCAGAAGCTCGGCTATCGTAAGACGGCAAATTTTTTTACACCCCGAGAGGTAGCTCTCATCATCGATTATCTAGGTGAACCATAAGAAAATCCTGATAAAGTATGCTATCTCACGCAACGTATGGTATCGTATGAATGACTTGATGGAATTTTGTATCTTTGCTGTGTAAACCAAAGGGGTTTACTCGATGAAACTCTCTACCCGATGGGGTGATGGATCCTATACCTTCTGAAGGAATATGGAGATGCGGAATCGGCAGTAATTAACTCAAAATTCTGAAAGGTATGATTAAGTATGTTTTGAAGCAGAACAAGAACAAGAAGAGTCTTGCTTATCTTAAGTGGTATGCTTTCCCATTGGTGGAAGAGACGATGGATTTGGCTGAACTTGCCAAGCACATGGAGGAGCACAATACCGGATTCACCGAGGCGATGTGCCTGGGCATGATGACTGCCATGGTGAAGTGTATCAAGGAGCAGCTCCTGGCTGGTAAAAATGTGAAGATAGACAACCTTGCCATCTTCAGCGTGGGTATCCGTAACAAGGAGGGAGCCAAGACCGAGGCTGAGTTTACTGCGGTAAACAATATTGCCGGAGTGAAGCTCAGAGCCCGTGCTACTGGTACATTGAGCAATGCCAACCTTAACACTTCGGCTAGTGTGAGAAGAGCAAGCAATGTTTTTGTTGCAAGTTCAGGCAGTGGTTCAGGTAGTAACATCGCTGGTGGCAATACAACTACCGGAGACAACAGTCAGACTGGTGGAAGTTCTTCATCTGAAGGTAATACCGACAGCGGTGATGGCTTAGAATAAAGCCTTCTGAGACAAAAGGCAGCCTTAAAATTAAAAATCCTCGTCCGATATTTGAAACCGGACGAGGATTTTTTTATCCAACTTTCTCTTCTTTCAGTTTTCCGAAGAAATCGAATGAGGCATCCCAATCCTTCCAGACTGGCTCTCTGCCCAATTCCTTCAATCTCGCATTGATTACCTTGGCGGTACGCT
>CAVBFV010000160.1:0-7442 GCA_963594575.1 Lachnospiraceae bacterium
AGCTCCACACGCCCTGAAAGGGCAGAAGCTCCTAGCCCAGGGCAACGCCCTGGGTATAATAGCAGTTAACAAGGCGCCCTGTAAGGGCAAAAGCTTTGTTAAAACAACAACTAATCATAAAGTTCAATGTTCAAAGTTCAAAGTTCAAAGTTAATAGAGATAGAGCATCTTTCGGCAGGCTACGAAGGCAAGGAGGTGCTCCACGATATCAACCTCACCGTCTGTAAAGACGATTATCTTGGCATCATCGGTCCCAACGGTGGTGGCAAGACAACTCTCATGCGCCTCATTCTGGGACTGATGAAACCCACAGACGGCAGCATCCGCTTTTATAAAGACGGGGAGGAAGTAAGGGAAATCAGTATGGGATATCTGCCCCAATACAACCATCTCGACAAACAGTTCCCTATCTCCGTTTATGAAGTGGTACTCTCAGGACTCAGCAAGACCAAAAGTCTCTTTTCGAGATACACCCAGGCACAGCACCAGCAGGTTCTCGACTGTCTGGAACAGATGCAGCTCACAGAGTTGAAAGACCGCCATATCGCAGCCTTGAGCGGCGGACAGCTGCAGCGAGTCCTCCTCGCCCGCGCCATTGTTTCCAAACCCGATGTAGTGATACTGGATGAGCCCAACACCTACATCGACCGCCGTTTCCAGAAGCAGATGTACGAGATGCTGGAACAGATCAACCGGGAGTGCGCCATTATCATCGTAAGCCATGATGTAGCCGAAGTGCTCAATAACGTAAAGCACATCGCCTGCGTAAATCATCATCTCCACTACCACGATACGGCAGATATGCCGAGAGAGAAACTGGAAGAGCATTTCTTAAATGTATAGGCTTATTATATAATAATGCCTAAAAAACAGGTGCAAAAATCCATATTATCTCATCTTTTTATTATCTTTGCAACTGGAATGTGCCTTTTTGAAAGGCACAGAGAAAGCATTCAGAAAGAAATATAATACATTAAAGTTTAAACAATAATGAAACAGTACAGATTAGTGGACAATATCTTCGGATGGGTCGCATTCATCATTGCGGCGTTCACTTATTGTTCCACAATTGAACCGACAGCCAGCTTCTGGGACTGTCCTGAGTTTATTACGACTGCTTACAAGCAGGAGATCGGTCACCCACCTGGGGCACCATTCTTCATGCTTTTAGGCAATTTCTTCACACATTTCGCCAGCGACACTACCCAGGTAGCCAAGATGGTAAATACGATGAGCGCCCTGCTGAGCGCCGTCTGTATCATGTTCCTCTTCTGGACCATCACCCACCTGGCTCGCCGACTCGTCATCAGCGACTGGAAAGAACTGACTACCAGTAAGCTGATTGCCATCGAGGCATCCGGTATGGTAGGCGCACTCATCTACACCTTCAGCGATACCTTCTGGTTCTCAGCTGTCGAGGGTGAGGTTTATGCGTTCTCTTCTGCCTTTACCGCTGTGGTATTCTGGCTGATTCTGAAGTGGGAAGACCATGCTGACGAGCCTCATAGCGACCGTTGGCTTGTGCTCATCGCCTATATGACCGGTTTGAGTATCGGTGTCCACCTGCTCAACCTGCTCTGTATCCCAGCCATCGTATTGGTTTATTACTACAAGAAGGTGCCACATGCCAACCTCAAGGGTTCACTCCTGGCACTGTTCCTTTCATTCCTCGTAGTAGTAGCCGTACTGTATGGTGTGGTTCCAGGTATCATCACCGTAGGCGGCTGGTTCGAGCTGTTCTTTGTCAACACCCTCGGCTGTCCGTTCAATACCGGTGAAATCGTATACATCATCTGTCTTGTAGCCTCTGTCATCTGGGGCATCTACGAGACCTGTAATGCATCAGAGAAGAACGAGAAGAAGCAGAATATCGCCTTTGTTCTCGGTTTCGGCATGCTCGGCATCCCATTCTACGGATATGGCTGGACAGCTGCCATTACCGGTATCATCGTGCTGGTTATCCTCTGGTTCGTACTCGGCTACAAGCGCAAACAGGAAGTAGTAACAGGCGTTGACGAATCTACTGGCATCGCCAAAAAGAAGATGCAGCTCCTGCCGCTCATCTCTGCACGCGTCAAGAACACAGCCTTGCTCTGCATGCTGATGCTGATGATTGGTTATTCCAGCTACGCACTCATCGTGATCCGTTCTTCTGCCAACCCTCCTATGGACCAGAACTCTCCTGAGGACATCTTTACCCTGGGAAGTTATCTGAGCCGCGACCAGTATGGCGACCGCCCTCTGTTCTATGGCCAGGCTTATACATCACAGGTAGCCCTCGAAGTAGACGGCAACATGTGCAAGCCTGTCATGAAGGAAGGCGCACCGGTTTACCAGCGCAAGGAGAAGGCTTCGGCTGATGAGAAAGACTCTTACTTCGTAGTAAGTCACAAGAATAAGTATATCTATGCCCAGAACATGCTCTTCCCTCGTATGTACAGTTCGGCTCATGCCCAGGCATACGAAGACTGGATGGGCGGTGTAGAAGGCACAGAGATTCCTTACGACCGCTGCGGAGAGAGTATGATGGTGAAGATGCCGTCACAGTTTGACAACATCCGCTTCTTCCTCTCTTACCAGTGCAACTTCATGTACTGGCGCTACTTCATGTGGAACTTTGCCGGCCGTCAGAACGACATCCAGGGCAATGGTGAGCCAGAGCACGGAAACTGGATTACCGGTTTCTCATTCATCGATGATTCACTCTATGGCGACCAGAGCAAATTGCCAGACGACCTGAAGGAGAACAAGGGACACAATGTATTCTACTGCATGCCGCTGATTCTCGGTCTCATCGGACTTTTCTGGCAGGCTTGGTATACCCGCAAGAAGAAGGTAATGAAGAACGGCAAGGAAGAGGAAGTACTCCTCCCTATCGGAATCCAGCAGTTCTGGATTGTATTCTTCCTGTTCTTCATGACAGGTCTTGCCATCGTCATCTACCTGAATCAGACACCGATGCAGCCACGTGAGCGTGACTATGCTTATGCCGGTTCATTCTATGCATACGCTATCTGGTGCGGTCTCGGCGTTCTCGCCATCATCGACATTCTGAAGCGCAAGATGAAGCTCAGCGGTACTGCTGTAACAGCTATCGTAGCTGTCATCACACTTCTCGTACCTATCCAGATGGCATCACAGACCTGGGATGATCACGACCGCTCAAACCGTTACACCTGCCGTGACTTCGGTCAGAACTACCTGATGTCACTCCAGGAGAAGGGCAACCCTATCATCTTTACCAATGGTGATAACGATACCTTCCCACTCTGGTACAATCAGGAGGTAGAAGGCGTAGGAACAGATGCCCGCGTATGTAACCTGAGCTACCTGCAGACCGACTGGTATATCGACCAGATGATGCGTCCTGCATACAACTCACCATCTGTGCCAATCACCTGGCCACGTCTCGACTTCTGTTCAGGTACCAACGAATATGTATCTGTTGAGCCTGAAGCAAAGAAGCAGATTCTCGACTTCTACAAGCAGAATCCAGAGAATGCCAAGAAGCAGTTTGGTGCCGAACCGTTCGAGCTCAAGAACATCCTGAAGAACTGGGTACGCAGCAAGAACCCTGACATGCACTTCATCCCTACGGATACCCTCTATGTCACCATCGACAAGGAGGCTGTAAAGAAGAGCGGCATGATGATGGCATCAGATTCTATTCCAGACAAGATGGTCATCTCTCTTGCCGGCAAGAGCGCACTCTACAAGGGCGACCTCATGATGCTCGAAATGCTGGCACAGTGTAACTGGACCCGTCCGCTCTACGTAGCACTCACCGTAGGCGAAGAGAACTATATGAACCTCGGCGACAACTTCGTACAGGAGGGACTTGTGAACCGTATCACTCCGTTCACCACCAACAAGCCAGGTGCCAAGAACTTCGATACAGAGAAGGCTTATCACAACATCATGACCCGATTCAAGTTCGGCAACCTGAAGCAGAAGGGACTCTACATCGACGAGACAACCATGCGCATGTGCTATACCCACCGTCGCCTGCTCGCCCAGACAGCCCTCCAGCTCATCGCCGAAGGCAAGAAACAGAAGGCTATCAACATCCTGAAGAAGGCTGATACCGAGATTCCTGCCTACAATGTTACGCTCGACTACATGAGCGGTGGCTTGGATATGGCTCGCGGCTGGCTGATGACCGGTCAGAAAGCCAAGGGCAAGGAATATATAGAAGCGGTATGGAAGAATGCTTCACAATACCTCAACTACTATCTCTCGCTGCCAAACGACCGTTTCCTCCAGGCAGAGCACGACTGTATCCGTCAGATCATGATTATGCAGAGCATCTGCGAGGCTGCCGGAATGGTGAGTCCACAGTTGGAGCAGAAGTATGAGAAGCAGCTCAACAACCTCTACCGTCTCTATCATGGCAGAGGTGGCAGAATGCCGGAAGGCAATCAGTAAAAAATAGAAAAAAGTTTGGTGTCGCGAAACACGACACCAAACTTTTCATTATTCATATAAACCTGTTTTATTCATGTTCATAGAGCAACCAGCCAAATGGCTCAGATGGTTATATCCAAAGGCCATCTGGAGAATGGACAAGAAAGACCATTCAGTCTATCTTACATTTGATGACGGTCCGATTCCAGAGTCAACTCCATTCATCTTAGAGACCCTGAGAAAGTACAATATCAAGGCTACTTTCTTTATGGTAGGCGAGAATGTATTGCGCAATCATGACCTCTACAATCAGATTGTGGCAGAGGGTCATCAGGTAGGCAACCATACATTCAATCATATCGGTGCCTTCAAGCACCGTGTCATTTCCTACGTGCTCAACACCAATAAGGCGAACGATATCATCCATGCCCATCTCTTCCGTCCACCTCACGGCTGGATGCGACCAAGTGAGTATTGGTGGCTGCACCGCACTTACAAGGTCATCATGTGGGACGTGGTGACGCGCGACTATTCCAAATGGATGACGGCAGAAGATGTGGTGAACAATGTGAAGCGATATGCCCGCAATGGCAGCATCATCACCTTCCACGACTCGCTGAAGAGCATTGAAAAGCTGAAGACAGCGCTCCCTCAGGCCATAGAATGGCTCATGGAACAGGGGTATGAATTTAAGACTTTTGAATAAGAAGCTGTTATTCCCAAACAGGAACAGCCCAATAAACACAGACAAGAAATGAGCAAAAGAATCAACAGTTATCAGGCAGTAGCTGCATTTGTAAGAGGTTTCTTCGAAGCTTACGCACGTGGCATCATCGATGCTACCATCGAAGGCAATGACTTCAGCAAGAAGAACGACCCGAAACAGATCAAGCAGATGATGCTGGAGCACTATGGCGAGGTAAACCAATACTTCTTCGACATCATGTTCTCTACCCTCGTACGCCTCAACTACAAGACTGCCGAGGAAGCCAACGAGCGCATGAAGAAGAACTTCGACAGCATGAAACAGGCTGACCCGACCTTTGAGCCAACCATGCTCGACTACTTGCGCATAGCCTGCAAATCGAACCAGCTTTACAAGGCGATGGAGTCTGAATACAAGCGTAACTTCACCTGGCTTCTTCAAGGCAAGTTTACCACTCTTGAAGAGCATGTACGCGATTACACCCATGGCATTCTCATCAGTCTCGCCGACGAGCCGATGGCCATCCATCTCCTGGTCCGCATCATCGTAAAGGCATACGCCGCAGGCTTGAAGTGTGGCAGCAAGGAGGGCGAGCAGCACCAGCTCCACATGCCTACCCTTCACGGCATGTTGCTGAACAATGTCAACATCCTGCTCAACGAGACTCCGCTCAAGAGCAGCACCGAAGATCCTGTTGCCCTCTTCAAGGAGGCATGCAAGAATGAAGAAGAAAACATCAACGTTCTTTTCAACACATTAAACGATGCGATGAAAGAACTGGCAGAAGAATAAAAGAAAAAGCCCCTGATGCGTGATGCTTCAGGGGCTTTTTCTTTTAGTTATCACCCAACTAAAAATTGTAAACAGCAACCTATAAACTATTAATTGTAAATTATAAATTGTAAACTATAAATTGTAAACTGCTATCTCCCGGCGGTCCCATCCCGCAAAACCTGGCGAAGACCGCTTTGGTCCGCCAACCTTAGAGCGCAGCGGTTCTGAGCACCGGAGGGCGGTTACATCCCTAATCCCTATGGTAGGGATTTAGGGCTTGGGTATAGGGTAAGGACCCTCCCGCAGGGGAGGGACAGGTGGGGCAAATAAAGCACCGAGTAGGGCGGTTACCTCCCTCGCTCCTGAGGTTTCTGTCCCCTACGAGGGAAACCGAAAGGGGCGTAAAGACTATATTGAAGGGGTATTTTAGAAGACATCACTATGAGAACCTGTATTAGTCATTACCAATACTAACTCCTCATCATTTTGTGTCCATATTAACAACCAATCAGACATAATATGACATTCCCAACTTCCAGCATATTGCCCAGATAGTTTATGCGGCTTATATTCAGAAGGTAATTTTCCTGTCTCTTCAAGTAAGCGAATTACCTTCTTGAGCTTTTCCATTGGAAGATTACGTTTTTTACAACGTTTCACATCCTTCTGAAAGTGTTTGGTAGCTATGATTTTGTATTTCATATTCCCAACTTTTCGAACATATCATCAGCACTTTCATATTCAGTAACTCTACCATGGCGAATATCATCCATAGCTTCTTCTATTCCAGTTTTTTTCTGGTGATTAGGAACTATCACGACACCTTTCATCGACTCAAGTACCTTCTTTAATCCCGCCATAACACTTCTGTCCTCCACTTGTATAGTTAATGTTGCCATAATCTTTTATTTCAAACGTTAAACTTTGACCGCAAAAGTACGCTTTTTTCTTGAAACTACCAAGAAATTCGCAAGAAATCTGCAACTCATCAGCCAATTACCCCAAATTAACAGTAAGCAACAACCTATAAACTATTAACTTTAAACTATTAATTATAAATTTTAAACTTCCCTCTCCCGGCGGTCCCATCCCGCACAACATGGCGAAGACCGCTTTGGTCCGCCAACCTTAGAGCGCAGCGGTTCTGGAAAGCCCTATAAACTCTCAATCCACTTCTTCCCACTTTTCGTGAAAGCAGACCAAAGATAAAGACAACATGCAACGATGCCTACACCGCCCAAAACTATGTACATTCCTACCATAATCATTTCTTTTTTAACCAACAAAGAATCTACTGTCTGTTTTATAAAATAGGAAGTTTAATCTTTGCATTTTTTGAGCGCTCCATCATACGACAGATTGCATCTTGTGCACCTTCAGGAATCACAGTTGTGGCAGTATTTCTACTACTCTCTGCAATCTCTATAAAGCGCTCTGCAACATCATCAGCCAATACTGGAATTGTTTTAATAGCTATTGCCATAATCTTATCTTCTATTATTTAGTAATGATTAAAAAATAACTTGGTACATTTTTGTGTCCTCTCTATAAAGTAACA
>CAVBFV010000161.1:0-7442 GCA_963594575.1 Lachnospiraceae bacterium
GAAACCTCTGAAGCCGCCTTCTTCTCTCAACCGGAGAACCGTCTGCGGGTTGGAGATGCCACTCTCGCTCACCCTGCACACATCCTTCGGAAGTTTCTCTGCCAATCTGAAGCTGTTCTCCACATCCGTAAAGAAGGTTCCGAGATTTCGGTTGTTGATGCCGTACATATCCGGTTCCAGTTCAGCATACTCGAAGTCGCGCTCATTATGCATCTCGAGCAGTACCTCCATGCCCAGCTGGTGTGCCATGTTCATGAGTTGCTTACACTCCTCCTTGGTCAGGCAGGCCGCAATGAGCAGCACGGCAGAAGCTCCGCAGTATCTCGCCTGCAGCAGCTGGTATTCCTCTACCACGAAGTTCTTATATAAGATAGGTAGGGTAACGCCCACATGGCGCGCCTCCTGAATATACTCATCATATCCTCCGAAGTAATCAATGTCGGTGAGGATGCTGAGCGCCGAGGCTCCATTCTGCTGGTAGGCGAGCGGGATGATGCTCGGCTTACCTTCCTGTTTAATCCAGCCCTTGGAAGGCGATTTGCGCTTGAATTCAGCGATGATTCCCGTCTCCGAGTTCATCAGCGACTCCTTCATGCTTCCGCCCGGCACCTTTCCCCCATCTTCCTGCATTTTCTGCTCGGTGAGGGTTATCATCTGCCGTGGCTGGATAAAGCGCTTGCGCTGCTCAATCTCGATTCTTTTATGAGCCACAATTTCCTCTAAAATATCAGCCATTTTTTTCGTTTTTCTTTTTTTTACTTTTATTAGGGGACCAGCGATGGAATCGCTGGGAACGGGGGCGCAAAGGGGGACAAAGGGGTTAAGGCTCCTTTTACCTTTTTACCCTTTTACCTTTTTACCTTTAAAGCCCCTTTAACTGTTGATCTCTACGAATTTCTTGAAGGTAGCGAGCGCCTTACCCGAGTCAATGCTCTCTCTTGCTATCTCCACACATTCCTCTATGCTCTTCTGTCCCTTCTCCATTACCTGGATGCCGAAGGCTGCATTGGCGAGAACGATGTTCTTCTGGGCTGGGAGGGCACGGTTTTCAAGCACTGCATCAAAGATGTCCTTAGCCTCTTCCTCGGTTGCTCCGCCTCGCACCTCTTCCGGTTTGGCTATCTCGAAACCGAGATCCTGAGGCTTGAAGATCTTCTCATAGTTGTTGGTGGTTACCTTGAAGTCGCTGGTGAGTGAAATTTCATCATATCCGTCGATGCTGTTAACAATGCCGAAATCAATGCCTAGTTTCTGGTAAACCTGGTTGTAGAGGCGCATCTGGTCGAGATTGGCTACACCCAGCAACTGGCACTTAGGCTGACTAGGATTAACAAGAGGACCTAACAGATTGAACACGGTAGGAAACTGCAAAGCCTTGCGGATAGGACCTACAAACTTCATGGCCTTGGCGAAGAGCTGGGCATGAAGATAAACGATGCCTGCCTCGTTGATGCTGCGGTTCAGCTTGTCTATATCATCGGTAAACTGAACACCGTGGTTCTTGATGACGTTGCTGGCACCGCTCACCGAAGTAGCCGCATAGTTGCCGTGCTTTGCCACCTTGTAACCCGCACCCGCAATGACGAAGCAGGAAGTAGTAGAAATGTTAAAGGTGTTCTTGCGGTCGCCACCGGTTCCCACCACGTCAATGTAGCGGTCGCAATCCAAGATGGCTGGCACGCCTGTGGCAAGAATTCCGTCACGGAAACCGAGCAGTTCATCTACCGTTACGCCCCTCATCTGCAAACCGGTGAGCAGGGCTGTAATCTGTTCCTCAGGAAATTCACTCTTGGTGATTCCTACAATGATGTCTCGGGTTTCCTCACGAGAAAGTTCCTCGTGGTTCAACATTCTGTTCAAAATGTCCTTCATTTCCATAGTTAATATCTCCTATATTTTTTGTTTTTATTTTTCGTTGTAAAAGAAAAGGGGCCTGTCGTAAGTTACGGCAGGCCCCTAGTATATTATGTTGTTCACATCCACATACGGCGTCTCGACTCACGACTTTTGGAATCTTGAGTTACGCCACCACCATGATGTAGATACGAATGTATTCATATTGCTTTTTCTTTTAATTGTTTGTTACTACCAAAAACGAGGCGTTTCTTTCTTTTTAACGAAAAGATTCTCCTTCGTTCTTCATTTTCTACTGCAAAAGTACAGTTTTTCTTTTAAACTGCAAACTTTTTGTCGAGAAATTTTAAGATTTAACACTATTTTATCATCCAGCGCCCCTTTTTCTCCACTTTCGTCTCACGTTTTCTCCACTATACCTTATTATATATAGGGAGAAAGAAAAAGAAAAAATTATTTCGCCGGAATGTAATAAATTTCCCAACACGCCGTTATTTATTTAGAGAACAGGTTACGGAAAGAGGAAAACTCATCCTCAAGACATGCCCGTTCTGAAATCAACAAATAACAAGAAGTATTATTCAAATTTAAAGATTCACGCCTATGAAGCAAGTATTTACACCAAAGAAAATGAGACCTTCGGCTCAGACCATCTACTTCATCAAGCAGATAGCCTACTCCTATCATACCATGGTGCAAAATGGGAAGCTAAAGGTGTGCTATCCTAACTAACAGAAGAAGAAAGATGAAAACAATGATATCCCCTTCATTGCTCTCAGCCAACTTTATTGACCTGAAGAGTGATATAGAGATGATAAACAAGAGTGAAGCCGACTGGCTCCACCTTGACGTGATGGATGGCATCTTTGTGCCCAACATCTCGTTCGGATTCCCTGTGATTGAAGCCGTGAGCAAGGTATGCACCAAGCCCCTCGACGTCCACTTCATGATTCAGCATCCGGAAAACTACATAGAACAGACAGCCAAGCTCGGTGCCATGATGATGAACGTGCACTACGAGGCCTGCACCCATCTGCACCGCACCATCCAGCAGATTCACGCAGCAGGCATGAAGGCAGGAGTTACCCTCAACCCTTCTACCCCGGTATGTGTACTGGAAGACATCATCTGCGATGTAGACATGGTACTGCTGATGAGCGTAAACCCAGGCTTCGGCGGACAGAAGTTCATCGAGAACACCATCAGGAAAGTAGGCCGTCTGCGCCAGCTCATCAAGGAGAGCGGCAGCCAGGCACTCATCGAGGTAGATGGTGGCGTGCAGGCAGAAACTGCTCCAAGACTGGTGAAAGCCGGAGTAAACGTGCTGGTAAGCGGAAGTTATGTGTTCAAGAGCACAGATCCTTATGCTACCATCCATGCTCTGAAAGAACTCCACTAATCAAGATTCAGATAGATATTGTGCTCCTTAGCCATCTTGCGGAGGTTAAGGAGCGCATAACGCATTCTTCCCAGACTCGTATTGATGCTCACATTGGTACACTCAGCAATTTCCTTGAAAGACATTTCCTGATAATAACGCATATAAACCACCTCGCGTTGTGGAGCCGGAAGAAAGTCTACCAGTTTCTTCACATCACGAAGCACCTGTTTGCGTACTATCTCCTGCTCAGCACAGTCCGCCTGGAATTCTTCGCCGCGCAGACAGGAAAGATCATTGTCGTTCCCCTGTTCAACCATGCGGAACACACACTGACTGCGATAACCGTCGATGATTACATTATGCGCTATACGCATTAACCACGAAATAAATTTGCCTGAACAAGAATACTGGCCAGCATGCAAACGACTGATTGCTTTTACGAATGTCTCCTGGAAGATATCATTCGCCAAATCCTCATCG
Source organism: Lachnospiraceae bacterium (assembly GCA_963594575.1). GTDB lineage: Bacteria > Bacteroidota > Bacteroidia > Bacteroidales > Bacteroidaceae > Prevotella. The sequence goes on from CAVBFV010000161.1 coordinate 3,716, forward strand.
TGAACCACGAAAAGGATGTAAGAGAACAGTTTCACCTCGTTGCGTGAAAGCAAGAGGTCAAAGGCTCTGTTGTCGCCCCCGACATAAGCCAAGGCCAACTCTTCGTCTGTCATTTCATTGAGTTTACTCATTTTCTTAATCTTGTTTTATTTATTAAGTAAATGTCTATTCAATAGGCTACCCAGTATTTATTGCGTTAATAATGTTAATTATCGTTGCAAAGGTAACATTTTATTTTCAAAACACCAAACTTTTTTCCAAAAACATTTAATTTTAACATTAGCAGCACCTCTATTACAAATAAAATTCGTATCTTTGCACCGATGTGTTAAACGTCAGAAACGACAAACGAACAAACAGATCTATACAAACGAACAAACAGATCAATACAAACGAATAAATAAATACAAATCATCATAAAACTAGAACAAAGACAATGAAGAAATTCTTTAAGACCTTACTCGTTGCTCTGCTCCTCATCCCTGCCTGCGCTTGGGCCGACGGATGGAACGATGCTGAATATCAGCGCATTGAACAGAGCATACAGTTGCCTAGCATCAAGCAGGCAGCTAAGAAGTATGTAATTTCTGCCTATGGAGCCAAGCAGAACGCTTCGGCTGCACAGAACCAGAAGGCAATCAACAAACTCATCGCCCTCGTCTCTAAGAAAGGTGGCGGTACCGTAGTCATACCGAAGGGTACCTGGCGCACAGGAGCCATTGAGATGAAGAGCTTCGTAGAACTGAATCTCGAAGAAGGTGCAGTACTGCAGTTTGCCTTTGAGCCAAAACTCTATCCGCTGGTTCGCACCGCATGGGAAGGACTGGCATGCTGGAACTACTCTCCATGCATCTACGCCTACAAGGTTTCCGACATCGCCATTACCGGTAAAGGTACCATCGACGGAGGAGGCAATAATGATACATGGTGGCAGTGGAACGGCAACCCTTACTTCGGATACAAGGAGGGCGTAACCAAGGAACACCAGAAGATGGGCTCCCGCGCCAGACTGCAGAAAATGGCAGAAGACGGCGTGCCTTTTGATGAGCGTAAGTTCGGTATGGGACAGGGTCTACGCCCTCAGCTCGTCAACTTCGTACGCTCTGAGCGCATCCTCATCAAGGACGTAAAGATGATCAACTCGCCTTTCTGGGTGATGCACCCTCTGCTCTGCAAGGACATCACGGTAGACGGCGTAACTGTTTGGAACGAAGGACCTAACGGAGACGGATGCGACCCTGAGGCATGCGAGAATGTACTCATACAGAACTGTATCTTCCACACCGGCGACGACTGCATCGCTATCAAGAGCGGACGAAACAACGACGGACGCCTCTGGAACAAGCCATCCAAGAATATCATCATCCGCAACTGCCGCATGGAAGACGGACATGGTGGCGTAGTCATCGGTTCTGAGATTTCAGGCGGATGCGAGAATGTATACGCCGAAAACTGCGAGATGGACTCTCCTCACCTGGAGCGCATCCTCCGCATCAAGACCAACAACTGCCGCGGCGGACTCATCCAGAACATCCACATGCGCAAGGTTACCGTAGGACAGTGTAAGGAAGCCGTGCTCAAAATCAACCTCGACTATGAGCCAAGAGAGGCTTGCTACCGCGGATTTGAACCTACCGTGCGCAACGTGAGCATGGAAGATGTTACCTGCCAGAAGAGCAACTACGGTGTGCTCATCATCGGTGGAAACAAAATAGAAAACGTATACGATATCCATGTAAAGAACTGTAAGTTCGATGGTGTCATCAAGCAGCCTACCAAGGTTACCGGCAAGACAAGAAACGTGAAGTTCGACAACCTCATCATCAACGGTTCACTGGTTCTCAACAAGGAAGACCGTCCTTACCAGACCTACTCAGAATGGCTCACCCACAGCGAGATGCAGCGCGTGCCTCAGTCTTACCTGCTCGACTTCAGCAAGAAGCCAAAGTGGAGCTACGTAATGGGCATTGAGATGGAAGGTATGCTCGACACCTACCTCCATTACAAAGGCGGAAAGAGTACCATCAAGGGAGGTGATGCAGAAGCCAACAACGAGGCTATCATCAACTACCTGAAAGAATATCCAGCCAAGATGATTGACGAAAAGGGAAACATCACAGGCTACAAATATGAGGATTTCAACCTCGACAACGTGCGCACCGCGAAGTTCATCCTCCGCATGCACAACCTCTTCCCTAGCAAGAGCAGCGAACTGGCACTGAAGACGCTCTTCAAGCAGTTGCAGAACCAGCCTCGCACCAAGGAAGGTGTTTACTGGCACAAGGCAATCTACGCCAACCAGGTATGGCTCGACGGCATCTTCATGGGGCTGCCATTCTACTGCAACTACGCCGTTCAGAACCTCAAGCCTAAGAAGGCGAAGAAGATTCTCGACGATGCGGTAGACCAGATTGTGAAGACCGACCTGCGTACCTACGATGAGAAGACCCAGCTCTGGAAGCATGCATGGGACGAGACCCACAGCCAGTTCTGGGCAAACAAGGAAGACGGAAAGAGCCAGCATACCTGGGCAAGAGCCCTCGGATGGTACGTCATGGCGATGACCGAATGCCTTGATGCCATGCCTGAAGATTATGCTCGCCGCAGCGAAATCATCACCTTATTAAATAAGGCAATGAAGAGCGTGGTGAAATATCAGGATAAGAAGACGGGTGTATGGTACGATGTGATGGACGTAAAGGATCCTCGCAACTACCTCGAGAGCACCGCTTCAAGCATGTTTGCCTATGTTCTCCTCAAGGGTTACCGCAAGGGATACCTCGGCAAGGAATATCAGGAAGCAGGTATCAAGGCTTATGAGGGAATCCTGAACAACTTCATCAAGGTAAATCCTGACAAGACCATCAGCCTTACCCGCTGCTGTGCTGTAAGCGGACTCGGCCCTGGCCCTGGTCCATACGTAAAGAAGCCAAACTACAAGCGCGACGGCAGCTTCAACTACTACATGAGCGAACCTATCCGCGACAATGACGCCAAGGGCGTAGGTCCTTTCATCTGGGCTAGTCTGGAAATGGAAATGCAGGGGCTGAATAAGTAAACTGCTAAGATTTGAATACATCATTTTTAAAATGAATAACAAGAAGATATTAACAAGTATGGCAGCAGCGCTTATGAGTGCTGCTGCTTTGGCACAAGCTCCAGCCTTTCCGGGCGCAGAAGGTCACGGAAGATACGTAACGGGCGGAAGAGGTGGAAAAGTAATCCACGTAACTAATCTCAACGACAAGGGTACCGGCTCTTTCCGTGCCGCAGTAAGTGGAAGCAGCAAGAAGATCATCGTCTTTGATGTGGCGGGCGTCATCCCTTTGGCTTCCGACCTCACCATCGGAGCCAACACCACCATCCTCGGACAGACTGCTCCTTCTCCCGGCATCACCCTGAGATACTACACTGTTCGTCCAGAAAGCAACTGCATCATCCGTTTCATCCGTCTGCGTCGCGGACAGGAGAAAGACATCAATGACGGTGCAGATGCTACCTGGCAGCGCAACAAGACCGGCATCATCTTCGACCACTGTTCCTTCAGTTGGAGCATCGATGAGGTGGCTTCATTCTACGACAACAACAATTTCACCATGCAGTGGTGTACCGTTGCCGAGAGTCTTACCAATCCGGGTCACTCTAAGGGAGCACATGGTTACGGAGGCATCTGGGGCGGTAAGCTCGCCAGCTTCCACCACAACTTCGTAGGTCATCTCATGAACCG
>CAVBFV010000162.1:0-7439 GCA_963594575.1 Lachnospiraceae bacterium
TTCTCTTATGACGCGGGTCATAAAAAGTATCCGGCTTGAGCAACTCCGACACCACCGAAAAGGCATCAGAATCTATCATCAAGGCACCCAGTACCGCCTGCTCCACATTCACAGCCTGCGGCTGCAAATGGGCGTAGGTTGGATCTATCTGTACCTTATTCTTATTTTTATTATTCTCCGCCATCTTTATTGTTTTTTCCTTTCCTCGAAAACTTTTTTTGTTATAAATTCCAATTCTATAGGCGCAATACCACGATCATCAAGCCAATTTCCCATATCGAGCAGGCCGAATGCATCTATATCTTCCTTAGGGGAAAAAGCTGCATGACCAGATGCTTCATTCAAAAATCTGATAGCTGCAGTTCCTCCCTTTTTCACGAGAACGCAGAGTCCATAATAGAAAAATTTCATAGACTCCCATCTGTGGTCTTGTGGCTTGGAAACTTTGCTCACCATCGCAGATAACATTTTCATGAACATGCGTTCCTTTTCATCCTTATCCATATCTGTCATGTCAGAATTCAATATATCCCTGATTTCATTATCATCACTATTTTGCAGATAAGGTTCTATTAAAGCCATTGCGTGGTCAATGTTTTTATCGCCTTCCGATTCTGAAAAGAGCAAAGAAAAAGCCAGTCTGCATTCAACCTGTTCTTCCTTAGGATACTGTTCATCCATCTGGAAAGCCCATTCCAAAGCCTCTTTATAATGATGGAGTTTCAATAAGAGATCGGTCTTTTTCAGCTTGAGCTTAAACTGCTTACTCTCATCTGATTCTTCTTTAATCAAGCAATTCAATGTTATTAAAGCCGCCGGGTCTTTTATCTCTTCTTCTATTTCTAATTTCAACTCCGTGGCAGCCTTATAAGTTGGGCTTGTATTCTTAATCACATAGAGATGTTCAAGCGCTTCATCATATTTTTCCTCCGATTTGTATGCCAATGCAAGCATCATATGCTCTTCGTCGGTATATTTTTCCAGATTACGCAAAATCTTGCTAACAAAGGCATAGTCACCTCTTTTAGCAGAGAAACGGGCCAGCGACAGGCGATACTTGTCATATTCCGGTTTAGCAAACAGTCCCGTAGTAAAGAAAGGAATTTCCTTCTGCACTTCGAAAGGATTATCAAATGCCTTCCTCATTGGAGAGAGAGTATAGAATCGGTAGAGGTCCTGCACATAGCGATGACGAACCCTGATTGCACGTTTCTTCTTTTCCTCTTCAGAAAGATTCTCTTCATGTTCCATTACCGAATCAAGCAGTGTGACATTTTCAGAATCCTTTGCTTCTGTAGAATCAGTCTCATCCTCTACTGGCTCTTCGGTATTCTGCTCTTTTTCCACCTCATCTTCTTCGTCATAAAAAACAGGACCAGACACCATATTTTCCGGGGTAACATCCAATGATTCAATAAATTCCTTAGATGTATTATTCAATGAAAGAATGATGCTATACAGATCGGTATCACACATAGAGGCGCCTCTCAAGAGATTGTTGATGAAATTGCGATGCTGTTTCATCGTAGCCCGAACATTCTTGAGCGTAGAATTACGGACATAGAAAGGAACAAACCAATTATAGAGTGAATGGAAATGACCGAAGCTCTTCTGGTTGGCAAACTGATGATAATAGACATCAACTCCTATATCTTCTGAATTCAACATATAGTCGAAGGCTCCCTTAAGGGCATCATCAGGATTCTCCCCATCTGCTGAGAAGCAATTAAGTCCCAATTCACCCGTTTGGTCTATCTTTTCGGCCAAATCCTGAGTAAAAGAAGTGAACATGGTCTTCACCACGGAATGCATCATCTCCTTGCTATCCTTTTTACTTGTAAGACATAGACGCATCTGGCGTTGGAGATCAACACAGGCTGCCAAAAATTCATCATCCATGATCAAGCCAGCAGCAGAATCCCAATATTTCTGTTTTTCACCCGAATTGGTTATTGCACAGAAAACGAAACCCACCAAAGCTCGCTGGCGAACACTGCAAGTACTGTCGTCAGACTTGATTAAGCGCATCAAGACTGCAAGTCTAGGGGCATCCATGAATACAGAGCATGACAATGAAACAGCCGAAACAATCATATTGATGGTGTATGGATCTACCAAATCGGAAGCGATGATATCAAGTATATTCTTGACAAAATCATCATTCCATTCATCAGTTGTCAAAATATAAGAAAACACCATATTGCGATAGGCATTAAGTTGCTCTTGTATCTTTTGTCTTTCCTCGTCTATCTGTTCTTCAGACAAGTCTACCCTCAAATTTAGCATAGCTTCATCTGTAGCAAATTTCTCAAAGGTTTCCTGTACCTCATCAAAACTTTTCAGATTCTGAGCTCTTTTGTTAAGTGCAACAAACGTAGGCTCATTTGCCAAAATCCAAGCGTGACGCACTTTACCAAAGAACTTATCAGTATCAAGATCTAAAGTTTGAGCAAGATTATAAAGCTCTCGGTGTTTAAGCTTGCCATCTATATAATCATGATATAAAGCATCATATCTTTTTTCAATTTCCGCAATTTCAGGCTGACACGATTCGAGCCCCACTTCCTGGTCAATTATCTTGCGAATAGCCTCAATTCTGGATATAGTAGTGACATTTTCATGCGAAAACTTTGTCCAGCTAAAATCTTCTCTTTTCATAAGCCGCTTATTTTTGTGCTACAGCCAGGTCACGACGTCTTGGTTCCATAGCGTGTTCATATTTAAGTTTTGGAAGATTACTGATGGTTTTAGCATCGGCACCCGTATATTTTGTGATGATACTTGCATAATGCTGTACCCCACGACTGTTTATGCTATCAACAGCAATATTATACGCCTTGATAAACTTGGCAACTTGGTCTTTACGGCGCGGCTCTGAAAGTATTTTCTTGCGGAAAGCCACAACACCCAACTGCAAGTTCTTATCTCTGCTGTCAAAGAGTTTTACATGCTGTTCAAGTCGGGCTTTGGTAGCTTGAGGTTCTGGCAGCAACATGGCATCCATCTCGTTGTTAAGCAACATACGCAGACGGATGTTCAAATCGTTGATTTGAACCTTATAAGCATCATATTTAGGCTTACCACTATCGATTGCTAAAGTAGCCAGATAATCTGTTGCAGAGTAGCGGGTCATAGCCACCATCTTATCTGACAGTTGTTTCAGTTCGGATATACGCGAACGCTTATTGGTGATAAACTGCCAATAAAGATTGGTAGAAATAGGGTACGTCAAAGCAGTACCCCGTTTCTCTATATGATGTGCACGAATCAGATCGGTCACGGCTCCCTCTACGCGCTTGCGCTCGATAGCAGTATCACAATCCATTTGTGCAGTATATCTACGCAAATGTACGTCTACACCTTGCTGCTCGAAGATACTGTCATCACATGCCAGAAAGATTGGCAGGCAGTCCATTGTTGGCATCACCGCTATCTTCAGCGCAGCACGGTCTAAGCTATCCAATCTAGCCTTTTCCTTCTTGCTCAAGCGATGACGTTCTGCTTCCGACTTGCCACATCCTGCAAATCCTATAGCCAGCAAGAGCATCAAGGCTGCAAACGTTTTGAACTTATTCATTATCTATCCTTTAATCATTTGTTATTCTACATAGAGAACCAATCCCTTCAAATATTCACCTTCCGGATGATAAATATTGATAGGATGGTCGGCAGGCTGGTGCAACTGGTGCAAGATGCGAACCTTTCTTCCAGCCTGCGCTGCAGCAGTAAACACAGCATTGCGGAACTGATCCTTCGTAACCACCTGAGAGCAACTGAAGGTAAAAAGGATGCCGCCCTTCTTAATACGCTGCAAGCCCTTTACGTTCAGACGGGTATAGCCCTTCAGCGCATTGCGCAAAGCCGCACGGTGCTTGGCAAAAGCAGGAGGATCAAGAACAATCAGATCATACTGCTGGTCATGTTCATCAAGATACTTGAAGGCATCTTCGCAGATAGCCTCATGGCGTGCATCTCCAGGGAAATTGAGCGCAATATTCTCATTGGTCAATTCTATCGCCTTGGCACTGCTGTCTACGGAGTGAACAGCCTTAGCCTCGCCTCTCATCGCATAAACAGAAAAACCGCCGGTATAGCAGAACATGTTGAGCACGCTCTTACCCTTGGCATAATGCTCGAGCAGCGAACGGTTCTCACGCTGATCTACGAAGAAACCCGTTTTCTGACCACGCAACCAGTCGATATGGAATTTCAGTCCATTCTCTACAGCAACATCGTCAGCATCACCTCCCAGAATAAAGCCATTTTCCTGTCTGAGGTCAGCCTTATACGGCAAGGTTGTCTCACTCTTATAGTAGATATTCTCCAGAGCTTCGCCCATCACCTTCTTCAAGGCTTTGGCTATCTCCATGCGGCAAACATGCATACCCACACTGTGAGCCTGCATGACAGCAGTAGGACCATAGCAGTCGATAACAAGTCCCGGCAAGTTATCACCCTCACCATGAACCAAGCGATAAGTAGTATTGGATGAATTACCGGCAATACCCAAAGCGAGTCTCATTTTATATGCCGAATCCAATCTAGCACACCAGTACTCCTCATCAATCTCAATATCTCTAAAAGAAAGAACACGTACAGCGATAGAACCGATCTGATAATGACCTATAGCAATGAATTCACCACTACGGGTAAACACTCTCACAATGTCGCCCTCCTCTATGCCCTCATCCATTGCCTGGATAGCACCCGAGAAGATCCATGGATGAAAACGCTTGAGCGATTCTTCCTTACCTTTCTTTAAATATACGCTTTTATACATATTTATATATGAAGTTTCTTACGATTATCAATTTCTATTCCTTACCACCTTATATCATGCCCTGAGTTCATCGAGCTCGTAATCGCCTGTAGCAGACAAACGCTTGAATTCCTCATACAGATTAATGCAGCACCAGGCATCTGTAGCTGCATAGAGAGCCTGCGATTCCTTCAAATCGCTAGCCTCCCAATTGCTCAACCGTTGCGCCTTGCTGATTTTCTGGTGAAACAGGTTAGCATACAGTTTCTGCAGACTCATGTCTGCGATGCCAAAGTTCTTAGCAACATCCTGCAACTCGATAAAGTAGCCAGCCTTAAAAGCAGCTCGCTTATGGAGCTGCAGCAAGTCATCGTGCCAGGAAAGTCCTACTTTTGGCACGGTGGTATCTTCGAGCAAGCGAATGATGGCAGGAGTCATGCCCGTATGATGCAGGCGGAAAAGATAACAAGTATCATGTGTACTCACCTGCAACAACGAAACATGGTAAGCCTGACCACGCTTGAATGATGGGCGCGTTTCTGTATCCACACCCAGTATATAATGGCTAAGTAGGTCATTAACAGCCGCTTCTGTATCTTCAGGCTTGTCAACGACTACGATTTTGCCAGGAAACAAAGCTCTTGGCAAATTCGTGATTGCCGCCTTGTCGAAACTAGTGAAAATAATCTTCATTATGCTTTTTATTCTTTACAAGTTGCAAAATTAGAAAAAAAAGATGAGAAAAAGAATTGTTTTCTCAATTATTTTCGCTAATTTTGCAGATAAATTATTCAAAAATATATAAAATGGCTAAAAAAAGAACTGAAAAAAAGACCAAAACCTTTAGCGAAGCTATTGGTTTACAGTATATTTTCAACAATACTATCACCGACTTTTTCATTGGATTAGCCTTGGTAGTCATTGCTGTGGTTATCATCATCGCTATGATCTCCTTTCTCAACACAGGAGCCAATGACCAGAGTTTGCTCGAAAATCTGAAGCCGGGCGAATGGACCAACACGGAAAAACAGTTTCAGAACTACTGCGGATCCTGGGGAGCCATTGTATCCTATTGGCTCATTGCCATCAATTTCGGATTTCCAGCCTTCATGCTCCCATTCTTTGTCATTATGGTGGGATTGCAGATGATGCATGCCTACAAGCTGAACCTGTGGAAATGGTTCTTCTGCATGATTGTGGTCATGCTATGGATGTCGGTAACCTTTGCCAAGTTCATCGCACCTATCATGCCAAGCCTCACATTCAATCCGGGCGGAAAGCACGGACTCTATGTCGTGCAGAATCTGGAGAACATCATGGGTCCTCCAGGACTTACTGCCATTCTTTTCTTCGTGGCGGTAGCATTCCTCACCTATCTCACCACTGAGACCATTACGGTAATCAGAAAAGCACTCAACCCTATCGGTTATATATCAAATAAGGTGAAATTTGAGATTACTAACCATGGTAAGAACAGGAAAGATACGGAAGCTATCGACGAGGTATACGCCAGCGCAGCATATGGTCCTGACACAGAGGATGAGAAAGAAGAATATAAGGAAGAAGAACCTGCCAAAGTCATCGACCTGAATCTGGATCCGGACCAGACGTTCGCAAACCCAGACACACCTTCTACGCCTGTTGAACCAGAGGCAGACGGACAGGAAGCTACAGGAACAGAAGGTGATACAGAAAAAGATGAAACCATCGCTATAGCCAACGGCACGCAGAACGAGAATATGTCACTCATTGCACGTCAGCGCGAACTCCGTACAAAACGGGCTGAACAGGAAGCATTGGAAAAGCAAGCTGCCGAGGCTGCTGCAGCTTCTGAGCATATAGGTATGGACATCTCTGTAGCCACAGCCGACGAGAAGGCTACAGGCAACACCTTGAGCAATGCAGAAGTACTGAATACTCCGATCAATCCGAAGGAGCCGTTCACCAGATATAAATATCCGGTACTCAACCTTCTGAAGAAGTATGAGGATGACGGTGTATCCATCGATGAGGAAGAGCAGCGCGCCAACAAAAACCGCATCATTGAGGTGCTGGGCAACTTTGGCGTACAGATCAAAACCATCCGTGCTACGGTTGGTCCTACCATCACACTCTACGAAATCCAGCCTGCAGAAGGCGTACGTATCTCTAAGATCAAGAATCTGGAAGATGACATCGCCTTGAGTCTGGCAGCTCTCGGCATCCGTATCATCGCTCCTATCCCAGGTAAGGGAACCATCGGTATTGAAGTACCTAACGCAAAGGCGAACATCGTTAGTATGGAAAGTACTTTAAACTCAAAGAAATTCCAGGAAACCAAGATGGAGTTACCTATCGCTTTGGGTAAGACCATTACCAACGAAGTGTTTATGGTTGATTTGGCAAAGATTCCTCACCTGCTTGTTGCGGGTGCTACCGGACAGGGTAAATCTGTAGGTTTGAATGCCATCATCACCTCTTTATTATACAAGAAACATCCAAACGAACTCAAACTGGTTCTCATCGACCCTAAGAAGGTGGAGTTTAGCGTCTACTCCCGTATTGCCAATAAGTTTATGGCTGCGGTTCCTGATGAGGAAGAACCTATCATAACCGATGTAACCAAGGTGGTTAGAACCCTGAACAGTCTGTGTGTACTGATGGATAGCCGTTACGACTTGCTCAAAAAGGCAGGAGCCCG
>CAVBFV010000163.1:0-7312 GCA_963594575.1 Lachnospiraceae bacterium
ATCCCTTTAATCCAAAGATGTCTTTGCATCCCCAAACAGCAGTCAACTGCATTGGTACGTTCTGGTCGGTCTTGCGGATAGTCTTGTAGAGTGCCTGGAGTGTCAAGGTGTTCTTGAAACTCTTGTCGTGCATGAAATACTCCACACCGAAGAGCCAGGCATTGTTGATAGGGTAGTCCTTGTAGATACCGCCGTTGTACTCTACGTGGAGGCTCAGGTTCTTCAACTTCGTGTTCTGCCAGAAGTTGAGGGCGCGCGAAATCTCGGTATAGGTTCCACCCTGTGACATGTTGTGCTCGTACTTCTTGCCTGTATCAGTGTTTGTCATCTGATCGAGGTTGAAGTCGTGGTCTACAAAGAAATAGGTGTTACCCCATTTGTCCTGCTTGAACATTTCGAGTGTGAGGGTAACAAACTTGCGGTCACTGCCGAAGTCGTAGAAAACTTGGGCGTTGGTCTGTGCTAAAGTTTTGCTCGCAGGGAGCAACGCAAGTGCCATGAGCAGTAGGCTTTTCATCTTTTTCATAAATTTTTTCTTTTCTTTATTATTTATTAAATGAAACAAAAAACTGCGGACGGAAGGCCCGCAGTTTGTAATTATATTTATCCGTAACGATTAGTATGCAAAGAGAGGGTAATCCTTCATTGTAGCATTCACTTTTTCGCGAACGCGGGCAATGACCTTCTCGTCCTCAGGAGCATTCAGAACCTCCTCGATGAGTTCGGCAATGAGATGCATCATATCTTCCTTGGCACCACGTGTGGTCATGGCTGCTGTACCCAGGCGGATACCTGATGTCTGGAAGGCAGAACGACTGTCGAATGGAACCATGTTCTTGTTGACTGTGATGTCGGCTGCAACCAGCGCATTCTCAGCTACTTTACCTGTAAGGTCTGGATATTTACTTCGGAGGTCTACGAGCATAGAATGGTTGTCTGTACCACCGCTCACGATACCGAATCCGCGACCGATGAGGTCATCTGCGAGTACGGCTGCATTCTTCTTTACCTGAGTTGCATACTCCTTCCAAGAAGGCTGCAGATTCTCATTGAAGGCTACTGCCTTGGCAGCGATAACGTGCTCCAGCGGACCACCCTGCTCACCTGGGAATACGGCAGAATTCAAGAGCATGCTCATCTTCTTAACCTCGCCCTTCTTGGTAGTCAAGCCCCATGGGTTGTCAAAATCCTTGCCCATCAAGATGATACCGCCACGAGGACCACGGAGGGTCTTGTGAGTAGTAGAAGTAACAATGTGCGCATACTTCAATGGGTTGTCGAGCAGACCGGCTGCAATCAGACCTGCAGGGTGAGCCATATCGATCATGAGGAGAGCGCCTACCTCATCGGCAATCTTGCGCATGCGGGCATAATCCCACTCGCGGCTATAAGCGCTACCACCACCGATAATCAGTTTTGGTTTGTGCTCAAGAGCCAGTTTCTCCATCTCGTCGTAGTCTACACGGCCTGTCTCCTTGTTCAGGTTGTAGCCGATAGGGTTGTAGAGAATACCGGATGTATTGACGTGGCTACCATGAGAGAGGTGGCCGCCGTGGTCGAGGTTCAAACCCATGAAGGTATCACCTGGCTTCAATACGGCAAGCAGAACAGCAGCGTTGGCCTGCGCACCAGAGTGAGGCTGTACGTTGGCATACTCAGCACCGAACACCTTCTTTACACGCTCGATGGCGAGGTTCTCTACGATGTCTACTATCTGGCATCCACCATAATAACGCTTGCCTGGCAGACCCTCGGCATACTTGTTAGTAAGGTAAGAACCCATAGCGTTCATCACCTCGTCACTCACGAAATTCTCAGAAGCGATAAGCTCCATACCCTTCAGCTGGCGCTGATGTTCTCTTTCGATTAAGTCGAAAATCTCTTGATCTTTTACCATTTCCCTTTACTTTTTATGGTTGATGTTTAATGAAATCGGATGCAAAAATAAGCAATATCTCTCAAACTACCAAATAAATCGTAACATTTTGAGTGGTATTGCTTACTTTTTGTTATAAACTACCTGTTTTTATTACTTGCAGAGCTCTACTTTGCCCAATTGCTGCTCTTTGTCGCAGTAGTGGCAACGTACGATACCGAGCACTTTGTCTACGGTATGGAAGAGGGTCTGCATAGGCTCGTTGTTGGTGATGCACTTAGGGTTGTTGCACTTTACGATGCCCTTCAGCGTATCAGGAGTCTTGACGGTCTTCTTCTCTACGATTTCGTAGTCTTTGATGATACTCAGTCCGATGTTAGGCGCAACGACAGAGAGTCGGTTGATTTCCTCATCGGTAAAATACTTGTTGGCAACCTTGATGATGCCCTTCTTGCCAATCTTCTTGCTTGGCAGGTTGTAGCCGATAGTAACAGGAGTCTCCATCTTCTCCAACTGGAGCAGATTTACTACCTGATAGGTCTTTTCGGCTGGTATATGGTCGATTACGGTACCGTTCTCGATAGCCGCAACCACTAATTGACTTTTATTATTTCCCATCTTTTTAAAAATGTTAAGTGTTAAATGTTAAGTGTTAAATGGGGCTTGCGCCCTTGAGTGCCATGTTGAGTGTCCGTTAGGCAACTTAACATTTAACACTTAACATTTAACATTAAAAATATACCATTATTCAATTATGCTTTTATCGTTCTTCACATCATCGAGCGAGATGCCGAGGCAGTGGCAGAAGATAGCCTCACGCGCATAGAGGCCGTTCTGAGCCTGCTGAATATAGTATGCATGTGGATCATCATCTACATCGTAAGCAATCTCGTTCACGCGTGGCAGCGGATGCATAATCTTCATGTTCTCCTTAGCCTTGCAGAGCATGTCACGCTTCAGAATATACACGTTCTTTACGCGTTCATACTCCATCAGGTCGCTGAAACGCTCCTTCTGTACACGGGTCATGTAGAGGATGTCGGCACCTGCAATCACATCTTCGTTAAAGTCCTCGTGCTCAACATATTTGATATTGTGCTCCTTGCAGTATAGTTTATACTCTTCTGGCATGGCGAGTTCCTTAGGTGCAATGAAATGGAAGGTAGGATTGAAGTGGCGCATAGCTGTGATAAGTGAGTGAACGGTGCGGCCATATTTGAGGTCACCCACAAGATAGATGTTCAAGTTCTCCAGGGTACCCTGGGTCTTGTAGATAGAGTAGAGGTCGAGCAGGCACTGTGAAGGATGCATGTGAGCGCCGTCGCCTGCATTGACGATAGGCACTGGTGCTACCTCACTGGCATACTGGGCTGCTCCCTCGATGAAATGGCGCATGGCGATTACATCGGCATAGTTGCTTACCATCAGGATGGTGTCCTTGAGGGTCTCACCCTTGGTGGTGCTGGATGTCTTGGCATCAGAGAAGCCAATGACACGGGCGCCAAGACGGTTGGCAGCGGTTTGAAAACTGAGTTGGGTACGAGTTGATGGTTCGAAGAAAAGGGTCGCTACGACCTTTCCCTTCAATAACTCCCTGTTCGGGTGCTTTTCGAACTCTTGCGCCATTTCCAGGAGGTACATGATTTTCTCCTTGGAAAGGTCTGCAATGGTCACAAAATTATGTTTTTCCATTTGAAATATGATTGAATGTTCTAAAATCGCCCCCAAAGTTACATAAAAAATCTGATTTATGTGCGATAAATCAAAACTTTTATGTAATTTTGCACAAATATTTAAAGAAATAGTGATGAGAAAGCGATTTATACATATCTTATGGGCTGTTTTCGGCACCGGAATACTCACGGTTATTCTTGCCTTTGTTGCCATCTGGTTTGGAAAGATTGGCTACATGCCCGACATCGAGGATCTGCAGAATCCTATCAACAGATTTGCCACCCAGGTTTACTCTGCCGATGGCAAGGTGCTTGGTACGTGGAACCTGAACAAGGAGAACCGTATCGTGATTCCTTACAAGAAGATGTCACCTTATTTAATTAAGGCGCTGGTGGCCACTGAGGATGAGCGATTCTATGAGCATTCAGGTATCGACTTCCGTGCACTGGGACGTGCCATCGTCAAGCGTGGTATCCTGGGACAGACTAATGCGGGTGGTGGAAGTACCATCACGCAGCAGCTCGCCAAGCAGCTCTATTCTGAGAAGGCAGGCAGTACGATGGAACGTTTGTTGCAGAAGCCGATAGAGTGGGTGATTGCGGTGAAGCTGGAACGCTATTATACCAAAGAGGAGATTCTGGCTCTCTATCTCAATTACTTCGATTTCCTGCACAATGCTGTAGGAATCAAGACGGCGGCCAATACCTATTTTAATAAGGAACCGAAGAATCTGACCCTCTGTGAGTCGGCAACACTCATCGGACTGTGCAAGAATCCGTCGCTCTTCAATCCGGTTCGCTATCCGGAGAGAGCGAGGGAGCGCAGGAATGTGGTTCTTTCGCAGATGGTGAAGGCGGGATATCTGAGCCGGAGTGAGTATAGCCAGTATGCTGCTGAGCCGCTGACACTCAATTTCCACCGTACCGACCATAAGGATGGTTCGGCTACTTATCTGCGTGAGTTCCTTCGCCAGTATATGATGGCTAAGCGTCCGGAGCGTAGTGATTATCCTTCTTGGAACCGTGCCCAGTTTGTGGTGGATTCTATCCAGTGGGAGAATGATCCGCTCTATGGATGGTGCAACAAGAACTATAAGAAGGATGGTTCGCCATATAATGTATACAGTGATGGACTGAAGGTGTTTACAACTATCGATAGCCGTATGCAGCAGTATGCGGAAGAGGCTATGTATCAGCATGTAGCCCGCTATCTGCAGCCTCGCTTCAGTGCAGAGATAGCCCGCAAACCAAGCTCGCCATACAGCGATAAGCTGACACCGGAACAGATTAAGAGTATACTGAACCGCAGTATCACCCAGAGTGAGCGTTACCGTACGATGAAGGCTGCGGGATATTCTGAGGATGAAATCAAGGCGGCATTCCGCAAGAAGCAGGAGATGACCGTATTTACCTATCATGGTGATATTGATACGCTGATGAGTCCGCTCGATTCTATCCGTTATTACAAGAGTTTTCTGCGTAGCGGTTTTATGAGCATGGATCCTAAGACGGGTGCTGTGAAGGCGTATGTGGGTGGATTGGATTATACCCATTTCATGTATGACATGGTGAGTCTGGGACGCCGGCAGGTAGGTTCTACCATCAAGCCATTCCTTTACAGTCTGGCGATGTCTAACGGCTTCCAGCCTTGCGATCTGGCGCCTAACCGTCAGCAGACCTATATGGTGGCAGGTCGTCCGTGGACACCTCGCAATGCCAACCATTCACGTGCCGGACAGATGGTACCGCTGAGTTGGGGATTGGCGCAGAGTAGCAACTGGGTGAGTGCTTATCTGATGAGTAAGCTCAATCCGCAGCAGTTCGTACAGATGTTGCGCGACTTCGGCATCAACAATCCTGATATCCATGCATCCATGAGTCTCTGTCTGGGACCATGTGAGGTAAGTGTCAGCGAGATGGTGAGCGCTTATACCGTATTTGCCAACCACGGCATCCGTACTGCTCCTATGTTTGTGAGCCGTATCGAGGATAATGAAGGTAATACGATTGCTACCTTCCAGCCACGTATGAATGAGGTAATCAGTGCTGATAATGCCATGAAGATGCTTACCATGCTGATGGGCGTTGTGGATAATGGTACGGCAGGAAGACTGCGCTACCGTTATAACCTGGAAGGACAGATTGGTGCCAAGACCGGTACTACCAATAACAACAGCGACGGTTGGTTTATCGGCTTTACTCCACAGCTCGTAAGTGGCTGCTGGGTAGGTGGTGAGGAGCGTGATATCCACTTCGATTCCATGAGTATGGGTCAGGGCGCTACCATGGCTTTGCCTATCTGGGCGATATTCATGAAGAAGGTTTATGCTGACCCGTCGCTGGGTATCAGTCCTGCTATCAAGTTCGATTTGCCGGAAGACTACAATCCTTGTTCCCGTAAGGCAGCCGAACAGGATGACTCAGAGGAAGTAGGAGCTGGCAGTATCGACGAAGTTTTCGAATAAAAACCAAGGCATTCGCCATTTTTGCATGTATTTATTTTAAATAGTGCAAAAATGGCGAATGTTATTTGTTTATATGCATTTTTTTTTGTATTTTTGCAGAGTTTTAGAACATGCATAGCCCGAATGATGTTTCTTAGGGTTTTTCAAAATAGAAATAAAATAAAAAATCATTATAATGAACGTTTCATACAAATGGCTTAAAGAATACGTCGATTTCGATTTGACACCACAGGAGACTGCGGACGCGTTGACCTCTTGCGGACTCGAAGTTGACGCTTTGGAAGAAGTTCAGTCTGTCAAGGGCGGACTGAAAGGTCTCTATGTTGGTAAAGTGTTGACATGCGAGGAGCATCCTAATAGTGATCACCTCCATGTAACAACCGTTGACTTGGGCAAGGGTGAACCTCAGCAGATAGTCTGTGGTGCTCCTAACGTTGCTGCAGGTCAGAAGGTTATCGTGGCTGATTTGGGCTGCGTGCTTTACGATGGCGACCAGAGTTTTACCATCAAGAAGAGCAAACTCCGCGGTGTAGAGAGCTTGGGTATGATCTGTGCTGAGGATGAGATTGGTGTAGGTACCTCTCACGACGGCATCATCGTACTCCCAGAAGATGCTCCGGTAGGTCAGCCTGCTGCTGAGTATTATCACCTGGAGAGCGACTGGCTCATCGAGATTGATATCACAGCCAACCGTGCTGATGCGCTCGGTCACTGGGGTGTAGCCCGCGACCTGTATGCCTGGTTGAAGCAGAATGGCTACAAGACAAGTTTGCATCGCCCATCTTGCGATGAGTTTGTGGTAGACAACGAGGATCTTCCTATCGATGTTGAAATCCAGAATACTGAGGCTTGCAAGCGTTATGCCTGTGTAAGCATCACCGGTTGTGAGGTGAAGGAAAGTCCTAAGTGGTTGCAGGATAAGCTGAACATCATCGGCTTGCGCCCTATCAACAATATCGTGGATATCACCAACTACATCATGATGGCATACGGTCAGCCATTGCACTGCTTCGATGCAGACATGGTTACCGGTCATAAGATTGTAGTTCGTACCCAGCCAGAGGGCACCAAGTTTGTTACTCTCGATGGCGAGGAGCATACCTTGGGTGAGCACGACCTGAGCATCTGCAATGCTGAGGAGCCTATGTGTATCGCCGGTATCTTCGGCGGTAAGGGTTCTGGTACTTACGAGACAACCAAGGATGTAGTCTTGGAGAGTGCTTACTTCCATCCAACATGGATCCGCAAGAGCGCTCGCCGTCATGGTTTGAGTACAGATGCCAGCTACCGTTTTGAGC
>CAVBFV010000164.1:0-7281 GCA_963594575.1 Lachnospiraceae bacterium
TATAATATAAAGGTATGCTCACCTTCGCCTTGTCAGGGAAGAACTTACCCATTTCGAGCGATGTGGTCACACTGTAGGTACCGTAATTATCGGTAGTGCGACTTGCCACGCCATCTTCCAGACCGCCGAATCCCTCGCTGATGTATCTGCCGGTGGCATTCACGCTACCCAGATCGGAGAGTTGTACGTTGAGGTTGGCATTGGCAGCCCAACCGCCCGAATTATTATGTTCCTTGAGTCGGAGTTCGTTTATCCATACCTCACCACTCTTGATGTCGGCAGAATTGTTTCTCACACCCAGCATCATGGTCTTCACCTCACCGAGACTCGGATTACCCACGATGGTAATCTTGTTCTGCGGATGTTCTGCATCCATCATGGAATAAGGAGCGAGATAAGAAGCCACACCCTGTGCCTTCGCCTTGTTGCGGTTTTTCTTCAATGCCGTAAAGACGCTCAGTGGCACATCGAGCATATTCTCCTCAGGCCATACCGCCTTACAGTCGGCTAGCACATAGCGGTTGTAGTTGGAGCGTGGCTCGGTGAGTTTCAGCGGGATTTCATACTCGTAGTAATTGTTCTTGTAATCGCTACCCAGACGGATGAAGACTGAGAGATCACCATCCTGCAGACGGGTGGTATTCTGCTCCAATGCATTGGCATGGGCAAACATCTGGATGCGCTTGTACTGGCGCAGATCAAGGGTAGAATTCTTGTAAACCGCCTTCGCCTCGCCTGTGCTCATATTCTTGACCACCAGACTCAACGCCTGCTCGTTCGCCTCAACCAACTGAGGCTGACTAGGATCCTGTTCGCGCTTGATACCCGGAGGCAATACATAGTTGACCGGTGTCTTCTCGCCGTTCTCCTCCAGACTCACACTGCTTGCATCAAGGGTTCCGCCACTGGCTGCACTAAGCGGCTGATCATAGGTACGCCACTTGCCCATCACGAGGTCGAAGGTACCGAAACGCAGCACGATAGGTTTCTTGAAACCGGTGAGGAACATACGCATGAAGCGGATGCTGGAGAAATCGTTGATGTTGCCCTGACGGCTCTCAAACTCATCGATAGGTATGCGGAACTGATACCAGGTAACGGTAGACTTGGTATTGTCACGCCAGGTCTGGCTGTATTCACGCTTATCTACAATATGATTGTTACCCACCACGAGATCTTCCGGACGGATGCTGACACGATACTGGAAGTATTTCTCATATTCGTTGAGGGTATAATCCTGGTTGATATCCTCGACATCCGGCGTTGACTTATAAGAAGTATCATAGCTCTCAGAACGGCTGTCGCTGTCAGGCGAGTTGCCCTGAGGATTGTTGATATACTTATATCGCTGCAAGATAGGAGCGCGCATCTCATCCCAGTCGGAACCGCGGAAATAGTGATAGTCATCACGTGCCGGATCGGCAAAGATGCTGTCGAATACCGCCTGGTTCACCTTGCCCTGAATCTGGTCGAGATAAGCACTCTTGTAGAATTCCTGCTCCTCGGCATCAGTCAGTCCGTTGAAACCCACATCCTGCAAGGCTCTGCTGCCACTGGTGGTAGCAAAGGCATAGGTCACGGTGCTCTGGGTAGGAATCTTACCCCATTGGGTATAGGTGTAGCTCTTGCTGCCATCTACCGGCATGCCACTCTCATAGAATTTCTTGCCATCACGCAGGATATCCTCGCTCACCTCGCCCAGGTTGATGTAGAAATCACCACCGTAATCGGCAGCATCTGCCTCTTCACGGGAATAGATGAACGGATCGAGCATCCAGAACTCGATGTATTCGATGTTTGCCTGCTCGAAATCATTGGTATCCAATTTACGCATCATTCCGCCCCAGTTGCGCTGTGGATTCTGCAGGGTTCCGTCTGCCTGCAAATCTGTTACATTGAAGTTGTATGGTCCCGGCTCGCTTGGATAGTAAGCCAGATTGAGTACATTCAGGGTATTGGTAGCGCCCTGATAGCTGCTCTGGTCGCGCAATGGGAAGAGCTCCTTGGTATAGACCTCGCGAACATAATGGTTACTCAACTGCTTGAGGTCGCCCTTGATATGTCCAGGAGTAAGCGAACTTCCACGGCGGGTGAACAGCGGGTCGATGGTATACCAGGCAAGACGTGAACGGTGGAAACCACTGCTCAGACCGGTCTTGTCGCTGTAATCGTCCTTGAAGTTGAGCGAAGGCACACTGGATATAAACCAGGAGGTAGGAGTCGTCACATCGATGGTGGTCTTCGTACCCTCGAAGTCGTCGATATAAGATGCATTGTCCTGTGTGCCGCCTGCCTCACCGGCAATAAGCTGGGCAAATTCTCCCGTAAAGGATATCTGCGATGGCTGGGTGAGGTGCAGGAATGGTATCTTGTCAAGCACATTGGTGAGCCACTGACTCTCCTTGCGCCAGTTGAGATTGATGCCCCAAAGGGTATTCTTCAGTGGTTCAGAGCCCATGGATACCTTGGTGGTAAGCGCCTGTTCGGAGAGGTGCTGGATAGTACCGCTCAACTGGAAGTTCTTGGTAAAATCATACTCCCAGTTCAGTCCGAACATCGTTTTTCGGGTTTGTCCGTAGTCGGTATTACTCTCCAGAGAAACGTTGACAGCCGTACCGGCATCGATGATGCTCTGATTCAGAATGGTCACCTCGCCGGCACTGTAATCTACAGAATAATCAGTGCCCTCTTTCAGGGTGACACCGCCTGCCGTAACTACCACCGAACCCTGTGGCACATTGTAGGCATCGAGCGAGATGACATTGGCTGCAGAGCCCTTGAACTGTCCCACAATCTGATACTTGTTCTTTTCGGCTATCTGCTTGGCTACGGTCTTCGTACTGTCATAGAGTTCGGTAAAGGCATACTTTTCTGCCTTGTCGGCAGCCACGCCCCGCTTGACCAGATAATCACGCATATAACTGCCGAAAGGCTCTACCTTCGGAATGAACACGCGTCCATTAGAGATGGTATAGCCCTCTACATAATCGAAATATCCATTGCTGTGTGCCTTGTTGTTGTTATCCAGACGGTCGGCGCCCAGCACACGGATGATTGGCTGCTCCTTCACCTGCTGCTCTGGGATATAACTGAGATATACGCCGGTGGTATCGCTCTGGTATTTCACATCCAGACGGAACTTCTCCTTCTCTACGGTAGAAGCCAGATAATAAACGTTCTTCATCATCAGTCCCCAGTTGCCCTGTCGCGGATTGCTGCTGGTATTCTTGAGCGATTTCACGAAGAGTGCCTGCTTGGTATCGCTGAGATCGGATGCAAACTCGCCCACCTGATAGGTAACGCCTCCCGATGTATACTCATAGGCTACGGCAAGTACCTGGTCGGTCTGCAGACTGGTTTTCAATGAGATATAACCCAAGGCGGTATTGACCGTATACTCTGAAGAATTGAGCAGACGGGCACTCTCCAGTTTCTCATAATCGGCTCCGCCAACCAGTCCGCCTCCATCGAGAGTGGTTGCAGCCTGGTCGATGTCACGGGCAGCAGCATACTGCCCTGTCATCGCCGCATACTCTGTATTCGCCTGGTTGGAAGGCACCTGTCCGCTCGCCGCCCACATCGGGTTGCTCAGTTTCTGGTTCTCGCCCAGGTCGGTCAGGGCTACGATGTTTCGGGTATTGGTGGTATTGCCGGTTTTGTTGGTAACCCACACCTCCACACGGTTAATGGTGATGCCCGTGGTGAGATTAGGGAGTTTCTGCATCCAGGCATCATAATGGTTTCTGAAATACTGGGAGAGGAAGAAGTGGCGGTTCTCCTCATAATCGGCAACATTCAGTTCGAAAGGAGTGAGCTGTACACCGCCCCTGGTAGATACGCTCTTCGATGCACTCTTCTTCTGCGAAGCCACCATCTGCAGCTTGAGTTTGCCAAACTGCATATCGGTTCTTACACCAAACAGACTGCTGGCGCCCTTGATGAGCGAAGAGTTGGAAGGGAAGGAGACATTGCCCGCCTCAACGAGTTTGATGATTTCATCTTCCTTGCCGTCGTACTTCAGTTTCATGTTCTGTGCATCGAAATCGAAGGTTGCATCGGTGTTGTAATTCAGGTTCATGTTCACCTTATCGCCCACCTTTCCGTTGACGTTGAGATTGATTTTCTCATCAAAATCCATCATCGTCGTCTTACGGTTGCGGATAGGCAGCGAAGGATTGTCGATGCTCTTCTTGTTGATACCGAACTTGAGTTCGGCAGAACCCTGCGTCTTCACTCTGATACCACCAGGACCGAAGATTTTCTCGGCAGGTCCCAAGTCGAAGTGCATATCCGAGAAATCGAACTTCTCCTTGCCTTTAGCCTGGAAGATTTCATCGTTCTGCTTGCGGAAGTAGCTGTTGCGCTGCTGCTGTTCGGTCCATGCAAGATACTCTTTCGGAGTGAGCATGATAGGAGCCGAAAGCCAGGTTGAGCCCATGCGGTTGCCGATGATATAGCGGTCGATGGTATCGTTGTAGACTACCTGATATTGCAGATTATCAGGACGTTTCAGGTCGAGCGGACTCTGATAGAGGTCGCTCAGGGAGTAAGGTTGGGTGCGCTGAATCTGCCAGCGGGTATGCAGCAGCGAATCGGGAATGGTATCTTCATCGAGCTGCACGGGCTGGGCTGTGCTGGTATGGGGTTTCTTTTTATCGTCCTGAAGTTGAGGCAAAGCTATCGCATAGCCGAAGGTTGCCACCATCAGCCAAGCCAATAGAAAAGATATGAATCTTTGCTTCTGTTTCATCGATAAAAAACTCCCAACTTATTTGATTTGCTTCAATGCCAGTTTCACAACCTGTTCTACCGGGAGATCAGGCTGTGCCTTGAGGATATCTACTACTACCTTGGCAGATGGTGCCGGCGAGAAGCCGAGCATAGTGAGGGCGCTTACCGCCTCATCCTTTACGTCATTGTTCACCATCACCACATTGCCTCCGCTGGCTGGCAGTTCGTCAGCGATGCCGAGGCTCACGATTTTATCTTTCAGGTCGATGATGATTCGCTGTGCTGTCTTCAGTCCGATACCCTTCACGGTTTTCAGCATCTTGTCGTTACCTGTAGAGATGATTTCGCAGAGTTCGCGTGGTGAGAGCGAAGAGAGAATCATGCGGGCTGTATTTCCACCTACTCCTGAAACGGTGATAAGGAGGCGGTAGAGTTCACGTTCCTGTTTGGTAGCAAAGCCGAAAAGGGTGAAAGAGTCATCTCTTCCACCAGCCACCAGCACTTCGTGAACATAGAGTTTCACTTCCTGTTTGCCCTGAATGGCAGTATATGTATTGAGCGATATATTGAGTCCATAGCCCACCCCCGCAGTCTCAACAACAGCCAGCGCAGGTGTCAGCTCTGTCAGATCGCCATGAATATATTCTATCATTTTCTTTTTCTCCTAATTAAATTAATATATTAATAACGTGCGAAGGGCGGGATTATTGTAATAGACTTCCATAAAATTACGTCCCGACATAGTGCAAAGCGCATCGGGAGATATTGGAAAGAGGATAAATGATGTTTCGCAACAAAATAGCGAAACTGTAAGGTTCTTGCTACGGATACTTTACAAATCTCTGCTTATTCATATCTAAAAAACTATGATTTTACTACTTTAATAAAAAGTGAAGAATTCACAGTTCACTGTAACTCTAACATCGATAAAAAGCTCGCAAATTCAAGTCTACGATTTTTTTCTTTTAAAAAGTTTGTCGATTACAAAAAAAAATCCTTATATTTGCAGCCAAATTACAATTTAACTTCTAATATTAAAGCGTGTGATGTGGAGCACATATAAAAGATTTTTTTTTAAGAGGAGCTCAAACTTCATTATGGATACGTCATTAAAAATTTTAAATATGAAAATAAATAGCATAATATTGGGAGCATACTATAGCTGCCAGGCAAATAATTATGCAGATATGAAAGTTTGCATAAACACCTATTTCGTGAATACGAACAGAAATATTTCATTAAAATAAAAAAAATACTCGATATGTATAACAAAATTATCTTCATTATGATGTTATTACTTATGATTTCGTGCAATTCGAAGCAGAAACGAAATCATAAAAACTCAATAGAGATTAAAGAACAATTAGGACAATCGTCTTATCCTTTTATAAAAAGTATGGAGTATCATGCCTATATACAAGATAATGAGGCTATCCCTGTTATAGATATCCAAATCACAGAAAAAGGAAACTTCTCTATCTTTGTAAAATATCAAACTAATAAAAAATATTCGAAACTTAGTTATAAAGAGACTTTGGATTTTTTGTCCACCGTCATAGAAAAACAAAATAAAGAAAATATTCCCCTCTCTAGGCTTCAACAAATATTTATAAGAACAGAAATGTGGAATGAAAATTCCATCTATACTTCTATGGAGGAATACAGGAACATAAACATTCCACATGGCGAATATTTTAACAAAAAAGCGAAGGAAAGCCGTATAGTTTCAGACATCACAAAAATACTATCCAGATATAACTTAAAGATTGGAAGTCTCTCATACGAAGGTCTGCTACCGCTAGACGGAAAAGTCATTAAAGAAATAAATAAAAATATAGAATTAAATACGTCAGAAGCTTACCTTACAGGGAATTTAGTTTTAGATATTGCAAACCAATAGTTATGAAAATCAAGAATTTAGAAGAAGCATTAATCTGTTTTAAAGAAAATGCAATCATTCATGGGGAATGTACGCAAAATGGTGACAACAAACGTGGTAACAAAAGCCACAAAAATATAATAAATGCCATCAAGTACATTTCTGCAGAACATAAATATGAAATTTTAGAACCTCTTTTGGAAGATAACAATCTTTCTGTAAGAATATGGGCAGCTTATGCACTATTGCACGTTAATACTCCAAAAGCAGTAAAAGCATTGAAAGAAATTGTTATGAATGACAGTGGAATTATGGGGTTCAATGCAGAAATGACATTAGATGAATTCAAGAAAGGCAACATTTAACCTGCATATTTCATTCTAACCTAATTATACGCATGAGCCAAAGTGCAAAGATTTGCCAGAAATTACATCCCGACGTAGCATGTAATACGTCCCGACGCAGAGCCAGAGACATCGGGACGCAGCAAAAGCTACGTCCCAACGTAATTCAAAGCACATCGGGAGGTATCGGAAAGGGGGTGTATGATGTTTCGCAACAAAATAACGAAACTGTAAGGCTCTTGCTATAGATACCTTACAAATCTCCGCTTATCCATACCTAAAAACTATGATTTTACTACTTTTTGCAACTTTTATGAGTTAAAATTC
>CAVBFV010000165.1:0-7272 GCA_963594575.1 Lachnospiraceae bacterium
GCACCCAGGATAGCCCCTGCTACTGCAGCATTGGTATCCGCATCTCCTCCTGATAAAACAATCTTCAGGATACCCTCTTTATACGAGGTTGCATGCCAATAAGCCCATAGGGCAGCCCCTAAAGTTCTGAGCGTTTATCCCATACTCTTTTCATCATCCAGACACAAAGAATCCAGACCTTCATGATATGCCAAGTCAACAAATGGAACGATTCGTTCATCATATTGTTTGGCAATGCCAATCACATCTTCATAATCCAATATCCTGTCTTCAAAGACAAGAGCATGTATGATAGAAGAAACGATAACGCAAGAGCCTACACAGCGAGGATCATAATGAGTTAGCTTACAGATATTCTCTGCATTATTAGCCACATTGTCCTTCAAAAGTCCTACCACCGAAGTTCTCATGACGGCTCCATTAGCTGCAGCTTTTTTCTTTCCCATCTTCCAGATAATCTCTGCAGCCTTCTGTGGATTCGAAGTATAGTCGCCAAGAGCCATTACATTATAGGTATGCCGACCAATTCCCATGCCTTCGTTCATCATCCATTTCTTAAACCTTCTGGCAATATCAAGAATATCTACCTTTTGACAAGCCACAAAGGAATCTAAGATGCATAGCATCATGTCGGTATCATCAGTCCAGTCGCCTCTTTGCCAACGACGACGATGATCATCCTGCACGATTTGTGAATAGTCCTCTATCCCATTAGGATAAAATTGATCCACCTCTTGCTTGGACATAAACTCCGTGCTCAGTCCCAAGGCATCTCCTACAGCTTGCCCGAAGATTGTGCCGAGGAATCTTTCTTTTATAGTTTCATTTTCCATTTTTTATTGTTTATACATCCAACAAATCGTAAAGTCATCCATATCTGGCAATAGTGCTGTACCGATTACACAGCTCCACTTTTTTAACGGCAACACTTATTCTCTTTTATGCTCCTTCAGATACAGCTATATGTTCTGTGGAATCATGATGCGGCTGAGGAAACAGCCATCATGTACACCATGATGGGATGCTGCAAACTGGCTGGTGCTGACTTCCGAAAATGGACAACCTACGTCTTGACTCATATACATGAGTATGATAATGATTATTCGAAAGATTTGGAAGACTTCCTGTCACTGAGGCTAAAAGAGAAGGGAATTCAGCAGTCCCTCTATCTGGAATTCTTGTAACTTCTTCCAAATTTCTTTGAATATCTCCGAAAATCTTGTAGAAATCTTCAAAATTCTACAAGATTCTCAGAGAATATGCTAAGCGGGGATAGCCGATGGCTTACATATCATAATTTCTTAAAATATTCTATTTCCAAACCGGGGGAATAATTCTAGTCTAAGATTATCTGGGATTTTGCAATTATCAAATGCACAATCACCTATGCTAGTTACACTAGAAGGGATGACAATCTTTGACAGAGAGCTACAATCCCAAAAAGCACTATCACCTATGCTAGTAACACTAGAAGGGATGACAATATCTGACAGAGAACGACAACCCCAAAATGCACTATCACCAATGCTAGTAACACTATTTGGGATGACAATATCTGACAGAGAACGACAACCCCAAAATGCACTATCACCAATGCTAGTAACACTATTTGGGATGACAATATCTGACAGAGAACGACAACCCCAAAATGCACTATCACCAATGCTAGTAACACTATTTGGGATGACAATATCTGACAGAGAACGACAACCCCAAAATGCACTATCACCAATGCTAGTAACACTATTTGGGATGACAATATCTGACAGAGAACGACAACCCCAAAATGCACTATCACCAATGCTAGTAACACTATTTGGGATGACATATGATTCTACATTTTGATTTCTAAAAGAAATAATTTTACTTTTATCCTTGTTAAACAAGACATCATCCTCATAAATAAAGTTCGGAGATAAACATTCTAACTTGCCATCCCAATCGGCAAACGGATTGCCGTTTAAGCAAATTACGCTTTTAGGAATGGATATATATTTCAACGAGGAACAATTATTAAATGCCCTATCACCTATGCTAGTTACACTAGAAGGGATGACAATCTTAGACAGAGAACTACAAGCAAAAAATGCATCATCACCGATGCTAGTCACACTAGAAGGGATGACAATATCTAACAGAGAACGACAACCCATAAATGCATTATCACCTATGCTAGTCACACTAGAAGGGATGATAATCTTAGACAGAGAACCACAAAAAGGAAATGCCTTATCACATATTATTCTAGTCCCCTCTTTGATCGAATAAGCTCCACTTAGTTCTTTTGGAACTTTCAACAATTTTCTTCCATCTTTGCTATATTTCACTCCCCATTCATCAATAAAAGCCTCTTTTAACTCTTCTTCTGTTGGTTTTGTCGATAAATCTTCATCCATCACAAAAGTTATATTAGGCTTTTCGCCAATAAACAATCTAAAAGAACATTCAGAAAGCTCCTTTCTTGCCAATGCTAGCATGAAAAGAGAGTAAAGAGTACAGAAATTCTTATCACCCATCAAGTCCTGCAAGGCAGATATAACCTTGCTACTAGCAGGATTGCGGTAATCATTTTCTGAGAAGAGAAGCCGGTCTGATGCACCATAGGTGGCAAACAAACTGGAATTCATAGATATAGCCTTCAATGACAAAGCAATGCTTGCCAATGAAAAATCATCTATCGTTTCATCAAAATCATTAACAGTACGCAGAGGATGACAGAAATCCTTGGTACCGATAGTTGGAGATTTACTGCCCTTCATTGATGGCACAAACATCCCATCATAATCCACCAATGTAAGAGAACCATCGGGACGTACTATGATATTGTCTGGCTTGATATCACCATGAGCAAAAGATTGGGTACGGAGCCAAGCTGCCATCTTGCCAAAACGATAACCAAGCATCGACATGACTGATTGATTGTGATAGTTTGCAGCAATGTAAGCTTCCATCGTTTCTCCATCCACCCAATCCATCAACAATACAGGAAATTCAACCTCCTTGCATTGACTGTCAACGAAGAGTTCTTTCTCCATATACTTTACTGATGTAATGTATGGAGAATCTAACAAATCCAGTTCGTCTGCAATCTGACGATAGGCATCAACTCGCCCTTCCTGTTCTTCCGCAAAACACTTGAGGGCATAATATTTCCCGGTACGCTTGTCCTGCATCTTAAACACCACGGCAAAAGCACCACTACTGCGATATGGCTCTCCGTGATCATCCAGTACGGGAGTCAGGTGAGCCAACTGTTCAAGATTATCACCTGCATCTTGAATGGCCTTTACATATTCTGATATCAAAGGATACTGCATATTGTACACTTTTATTTTTATCTACGGCTGTATTTCAGACGATATTGCAAAAATAATCATTTCAACTGAAACAGCCCAAACTTAAGTCAAAAACTTCATTGGAAAATCACTAAAACAAACATCTTAGCCATATCTGCTCCTAATAATTTAACAGTTCGTTAATAAATCAATAATGTTTGGTATCTACCCAGCACCTCTATTGGCACGAATAGTTACCTCCTCTTCTTCATTAGTTATCTCCATACTTATTTTTCTCTGATTAATTGTACTAACTCTTTAAAAAGGCAGGAATGTTGTTAATGGTAACTGAAACAACTCATTACCAAAACGAGATATTAATTCTTGTTTAAGATCATATGGCAAATTACCACAATTAACAAATGCACCTGTACCAATGCTAGTCACACTATTTGGGATAACTATGCAGGACAGAGAACTACAATCCCTAAATGCATCATTACCAATGCTTGTCACACTATTTGGGATAACTATGCAAGACAGAGAACTACAATCCCTAAATGCATCATTACCAATGCTTGTCACAGTATTCGGAATGCTAACTTCTTCCAATGAGCTACAACCATAAAAGGCACAGGCTCCAATACTTGTCACATTATCAGGGATGACTATGCTGGACAAAGAACTACAACCAGAAAATGAACTAATTCCAATACTAGTTACACTATCAGGAATGACTATGTTGGATAGAGAATTGCAGTCCTTAAATACTCCATTACCAATGCTAGTCACACTATCTGGAATAACTATATTGGACAGAGATAAGCAACCAACAAATACCCACTCCCCAATGCCAGTTACACTATTTGGGATAACAATATCGGTCAGTGAACTACAATTCTGAAATGCCATATCACCAATGCTAGTCACACTATCAGGAACAACTACGTTGGACAGAGAATTGCAACCACGAAATGTACCATTTCCAATACTGGCTACA
Organism: Lachnospiraceae bacterium; assembly: GCA_963594575.1. GTDB lineage: Bacteria > Bacteroidota > Bacteroidia > Bacteroidales > Bacteroidaceae > Prevotella. The sequence goes on from CAVBFV010000165.1 coordinate 4,276, forward strand.
CTGTTTGTGATGACTATGCTAGACAAAGAACAACAATCTTGAAATGCACAATCCCCAATGCTAGCAACACTATCTGGGATAACTATATCGGACAGAGAAGTACATTGCCCAAATACCCAATCACCTATGCTAGTCACACTATCAGGGATGGCTATATTAGACAGAGAAGTACAATTGAAAAATGCACCTGTACCAATGCTAGTCACACTATTTGGGATAACAATATCGTTCAGAGAACTACAACTGCCAAATGCTCCTTCTCCAATACTAGTCACACTATCAGGGATAGTAATGCCAGACAGAAAGCTACAACCATAGAAGGCTTCTTTCCCAATGCTAGTCACACTATTTGGAATGACTATATTGGGCAGAGAACTACAATACTGAAAAGCTCCTTCTCCAATACTAGTCACACTATCAGGGATAGTAATGCCAGACAGAAAACTACAATCCTGAAATGCCCTGTCTCCAATACTTGTCACACTATCTGGGATGACTATATCGGACAGAGAACTACAATCCTGAAATGCCCTATCTCCAATACTTGTCACACTATCTGGGATGACAACGCTAGACAGAGAACTACAACGCAAAAATGTCCTATCCCCAATGCTAGTCACACTATTTGGAATGACTATATTTGACAAAGAACTGCAACCACCAAATGCACAATTCCCTATGTTGGTAACACAGTCTGGAAGAACGAGACAGCTCAAAAAATTACAACTACCAAATGCTTCTTTCCCAATGCTAGCCACACTATTGGGAATTACTATGCTGGTCAAAGAGCCACACAGTGTAAAAGCATTATCACAGATTATTCTTGTACCCTCTTTAATAGAATAGCCCCCTCTTGGTCTTTTGGAAGCTTTCAATAATTTTCTTCCATCTTTGCTATATTTCACTCCCCATTCATCAACAAAAGCCTCCTTCAACTCTTCCCATGTAACTTCGGTTGATAAGTCTTCAATAATTTGAGGCAGAAGAGACTTTTCGCCAACAAACAATCTAAAAGAACATGCAGAAAGCTCCTTTCTTGCCAAAGCAAGCATGAAAAGAGAGTAAAGTGTACAGAAGTCTTTATCACACATCAACCCCTGCAGGGCTGATATGACCTTGCTATTTGATGGAGTGCGATAATCTTTTTCTGAGAAAAGAAGCCTGTCTGATGCACCATAGGTATCTAACAATGTAGAATTCATGGATATAGCCTTCAATGACAAGGCTATACTTGCCAATGAAAAATCATCTATTGTTTCATCGAAATCATCCACTGTACGCAATGGGTGACTGAAATCCTTGGTACCGACAGTTGGAGATTTGCAACCTTTCATAGAAGACACGAACATTCCATCATAATCCACCAATGTAAGAGAGCCATCTGGACGGATTATGATATTGTCTGGCTTGACGTCGCCATGGGCAAAAGATTGTGAACGGAGCCAAGCCGCCATTTTTCCAAAGCGATAACAAAGCATTGACATGGCTGATTGATTGTGATAGTTTGCCGAAATGTAAGCTTCCACCGTTTCTCCTTCTACCCAATCCATCAACAATACAGGAAATTCATCCTCCTCGCATTGACTGTCCACGAAGAGTTCCTTCTCCATATACTTTACAGAAGTAATATATGGAGAATCAACCATATCCAATTCATCCGCAATCTGGCGATAGGCTTCAGCCCGCCCCTCCTGTTCTTCAGTAAAACATTTGAGGGCATAATATTTTCCAGTACTCTTGTCCAGCATCTTAAACACCACGGCAAAAGCACCACTACTACGATACGGCTCTCCGTGATTATCTAGTACGGGAGTCATGTTAGCCAATTTATCAAGATTATCACTAGCGTCTTGAATGGCCTTTACATATTCTGATATCAATGGATACTGCATATTGTGTACTGTTATTTTATCTATTTCTACAAATTTTAATAACAATAAATAGGAGCATAAAGAAGATTGACGCTAGCCTTTAAAATAAACCAGCGTGAAATCATCCATATCTAAGATTCCTTTCGAATTCTGTTCTTTCAAATATAGTTCAAATTGGCTGCTTGATAATGTTGCATCTAACAAAGACTGAAGTACATCCGTTTCAAAATCAAATTTTATTGTTTCTGCCGTTTTTAGTAATTGAGAATTACCTGACTGCTTTAGATATTCCTCTGCAAGTTCTTCGCCAAATTCCTTACAATGAGCTAACTCATACATCATTAAAATATAATGAGATAAAGCATCGCTGGCAGCAAAGACTACAGACGAATCATCTAACATAAATTCGCCATGTCTAAAACCATCTTCTTCCAACGGGTCTTTGCAACTAACCAATCTTGGAGGATTACAGAAATCTGCCAATTTCGTAAAACTGTGTTCCAAGATACCTTTTTGAAAACTATAATGGAAAACAACACTATCACCATAAGCCATCCATTTTGCCACCTTTTCATTAATCTTCCATGCAGCAGCAATAGTAGCGCACGAACCTTCATTATAGAACTTATTCAGAAGAATGCCATCCCCTTGCTTTGCCTTTTCCTCATGCTCATTATAAAATGATTCCCAGATGCTATCCACCCATTCGTCAAGTTCTGTAAAAGACGTGATAGGTTTATTCTTTGGTAACTGCTTTATGAGATATTGCGACCATTCATCAGCAAACAAGCCACAACCTCCTGCCCCATCCGATACCGCTATGCAGGTATCAGATGAGAAGAAAGAATCCTCGTTTGCTACATGGTCATTCCATTTTGCTATGCTTACACCTTTATTCATATACATTATAGGTTTTGATTAACGAGCATACTCGACAACGTACCAATCTTCATCATCTTGACCAATCGCTCCATACCGGTGTTCACACCCATGGCATGATAACGGATATCCGTTTGCTTATCACCAAAGATGGCACGAATCTGCTCATTATAATTTAACGGCAAGAGACTCGACATATTATAAAGTTTCTCACCATATCCATTTCCGTTCAGTTCATCTACAGTTG
>CAVBFV010000166.1:0-7248 GCA_963594575.1 Lachnospiraceae bacterium
TGGAGCACGTGATGTTCTATAGCATCATCGGCAGAGAAGACGGCGAGTTCGATATTTGCGATGTTTGCAATCAGGAGGCAGATAAATTGATGTTCCGCCATCCTTTCATCAACTGGAAGGAGGAAGGAAATTGGACGGTTTCGAATCCTGATATGTATATCAACGATGAGGGACAGGTAGTATATAGAGAGTCTGAAGAAGCAGAAACCGGGAAGGCTGGAACTGCCAGCTCGGAAGAAACCTTGGCTCTTGGCGCCAGCAAGCCGAAAACTGCTACTTCTGTTGAGAAAACCTGGGAACAGATTAAGCAGCAGGAGAAGGATGGAAATGAGCGGGTGTTGAGCGGTGTCCCTAATTCTCTTCCGTCTCTTATCAAGGCTTATCGCATTCAGGACAAGGCTAGAAATGTAGGCTTCGACTGGAAAGAAAAAGAAGATGTGTGGGACAAAGTGCAGGAGGAACTGGAAGAACTCAAGGTGGAACTGGCTAAAGGCGACAAAGAGAATTCTACCCAGGAATTGGGCGATTTCATCTTCTCAGTAATCAATGCAGCACGTCTCTATAAACTCAATCCGGATAATGCGCTGGAGAAAACCAACCAGAAGTTTATTCGCCGTTTCAACTACGTAGAAGATCATAGCTTAAAGCAAGGTAAAAACTTGAAAGATATGAGCTTAGAAGAAATGGATAAACTATGGAATGAAGCAAAACTTCAGGAGAAAAAGGATGATAAATAACGGTGAATCAGATAATCTTATCGACTCATCAATATAATAATAAAAACTAAAGTGTTATGAAGAAATTAGTTTATGTAACAATAGCTTTGGTGGCGCTTTTCGCAGCCAACAGTTGTAAGAACAAAAATAATGTTCCTGTTATCAGTGCAGCAGATTCGGTAGAGGTAGAGGATGCAATGAACGATTCTACCATCTATGGTGTATGCGGTGAGGGAACCTCTATGCATAGCCTGGAGCTGATTTCTGATGATGGTGACACCCTTTCGGTGTTTATTGACGATGAGAATCCTGATGTTGTTCAGGGAGGATTGCTGGCTGGCGACCGTATTGCTCTTATCGGTTATAAGGCTGAGGATGGAGAAATGATGGCCCAGAAGATTATCAATCTTACTTCCCTTTTGGGTAAATGGACTTCTTTGGATAAGAATTTTGACATCCTGGAAGGTGGAGAGGTGAAGAACAATGTGAAAGCAGAAACTAATCCTTGGACTAGTTGGAAGATTCTCAATGGTAAACTCTTGCTGAATAAGGATACTTTTGCTATTGACAAGTTGGGTTCTGACAGTCTTATGTTGGAGAATACTCAGGGCATCTTTGTTTTCAAGCGCCAGGAGTAACGTCATCATGTTGAATCTGTAATTTATGATTTAGTTTTGGAACCATTTAAAGTACATATATTGGGGTGTGGCAGTGCTTTGCCCACACTTAAGCATAGTGCCTCGGCTCAGATTGTTGAGATGCGGGGCAAATGCTTTATGGTGGATTGTGGAGAGGGTGCCCAGATGCAGTTCCGTCGCACTCATGTTCACTTTGCTAAGATAAATGCAATCTTTATTTCGCATCTCCATGGTGACCATTGCTTTGGCTTGCTGGGACTTCTTTCTACCTTTGGTATGCTGGGTAGAACGGCTAAGCTAAAAGTTTATGCGCCTGAAAGTTACGGAGATTTGTTTAAGCGTCAGATTGATTTCTTTATGCAGGGAATGGAATATGAGATTGAATTTGTTCCTGTAGATACCGAGAAGTCGCAAGTGGTTTATGAAGATCATTCTGTAACTGTAGAAACCGTTCCTCTCCAGCATCGTGTGCCTTGTTGTGGTTACATCTTCAGAGAGAAACCGACATTGCCTCATATCCGTCGTGATATGATAGATTATTACGAGATTCCTGTAAGCCAGATCAATAACATCAAGAATGGAGCTGACTGGACTACGAAGGAGGGTGATGTAATACCTAATGCCAGATTGGTAATGCCTGCCGCTTGTCCTCGCAGTTATGCTTATTGCAGTGATACCCGCTTTGTTCCGAACTTGGCAGAAAAGGTAAAGGGAGTTACGGTGCTTTATCATGAGAGCACCTATACTTCGGAGAATGAAGACAGGGCTAAACTCTATTATCACAGCACGGCTCGACAGGCTGCTACTATCGCCAGAAATGCGGGAGTAGGCAAACTTCTTTTGGGACATTATAGTGCAAGATATAATAATGAAGAGGTTTTGTTGAATGAAGCTAAAGAGGTGTTTGCAGAAAGTTATCTTACTCAGGAAGGTAAGGTATTCTCTATAGAATAATGTAAAAATATAAAAAAAGTGCCTTGCATCAAAAAAAAGTTCATTTTTGATGCAAGGTTTTCTCTTTATATCGTTTAATCATTAAAAAGGATTTGAAATTGGAATCGGAAAAGGAACTCTTAGACGACATCAATAGCGGCAGTCGGGCAGCAATGCACAGATTGTACGAACGCTATGTGGGGTATGCCATGGCCGTAGCGCTGAGGTATGTCCCTGTGCGCGATGATGCTGAAGATGTAGTGCAAGACAGTTTTATAAAAGTCTTTTCCGGTATTTCTAAATTTGAATATCGGGGTGAGGGCGCTCTTCGGGCTTGGCTCTTGCGGATAGTGACTAATGAAGCTGTCAACTTCGTCAGGCAGCAAAAGCGCTTCACTATCGTGGACGAAGTTCCCGATGATATTGAGGATGAAGAGCCTGAAGTAGAAAGAGTTCCGCCTGCGGAACTGACAAGGATGATAGGAGAATTGCCTGATGGTTACAGACTGGTTCTTAACATGTTTGTTTTTGAACAGAAAAGTCATAAAGAAATAGCACAGCTGTTAGGCATCAAGGAAAGTAGTTCTGCTTCACAATATTTGCGGGCGAAAAAACTGTTAGGCAAAAAGGTAAAAGATTATCTGAGCCAGGCAGATTGTAGTGATAATAAAGAGTTGAATCATATAAACGAGAAAAGTAATGAGTAACGATTGGACAAATAAACTTCGAGATCAGTTGGCAGACTATCAAGAGCCTGTCAGCCACGACTTGTGGGCTGGGATAGAACAATCGCTTGCTCAGTCTACAACGGTTGATGATAAGGAAACTGATGTGAAAAAGGCACCACAGACTCGGGTTGTTGCCTTGAAAAGATGGTCAGTAGCTGCAGCTATTGCTTTGTTGGGAATAGGAGGCAGTTATGTTTATCTGCATGATGATGAACCGGGACAGGCAAACTTGGCTGTTCAGCGTCCTTTCTCTAAAGCTGCAGGTTCTGATAGAACTTCTTCAGTTCGTGCAGAAGCGCAATCGGCAGGAGGTAAAAATGCAATCTTGTTTGCTGAAAACAATGAATCTGCACATCAGTCGAATCACCTCTTATCGGGGCATCAATTGAACCATAGTAAGTCTTCGGCCTTTTCTCAGGGCAGGACTGTTGCTGTGGATAATGATAACGAAATAATGCTTGCGGCAGAGGTGGAAATGCCAGAACGGCCTGTTGATGCAGAGGCAAATAGTCAGGATTTATCTGTTTTGCAAAAGCAAAATGAGGATTCTGAAAGACAGATGGCTGCTTTTGCTGATGCCACCAAGCCGTTAAAAGCAGATGTTGGACAGAAACTTTATGCTGGCAGGGTGTACGATGAGCATTTTGAACGTAGTTATAAGGACAAGTATGAACAGACTTGGACCATGAACCTGTATGCAGAAAATGTGAGTCTGGGTACTGGCAGCGATGGAATGTCAAACGGCATGTATGCGTCTTCTGATCCTCTTGCTGGTGGCGGCTTTGCTGATCATGGTGTTTTCCTGGCTGCTTCTCCTTTAAGATATGCAATACCAAAATATGTTGAAGCGAAGCATCATGCTCCTTTGGCTATAGGTGCACAGGTTGGTATAGGGCTTGCTCCTCGCTTGTCTTTGAGTACCGGTGTTGTTTATACGCGTGTTGCATCTGATTTCAAATCTTATGGTGTTTCAGAATTTGATACACATCAGGTTTTGCATTATGTGGGTGTTCCACTTGGTTTAAACTATGAGGTATGGAGCACGGGTGGCTTTCACGCATACGTAATGGCGGGTGGAGAAGCCGATTTCAACGTAAAGAATGATACTAAGGTTTCTGGTCATAAAGAGGACGTGAAGCGTGATGGCGTTCAGTTCTCGGGTAAGGCTTCGCTTGGTGCACAGTATGATGTTACTCCACAAGTGGGTTTCTATATTGAGCCAGGTGCAAAATATTATTTTGATAATGGTAGCGAAATAGAAAATACGTTTAAAGATAAGAAGTGGAATTTCAATCTCCAGTTCGGACTTCGTATTAATCTGAAATAGTGTTTGAGTCCAATTATTAATAAATATATATGTACGAACTACATTTCATTTTATAACATTACATACGAGAAAAGGAAAGGGCAGTCTGCGTGATGCATGGCTGCCCTTTATTGTTTTCCGTTTTTCTTATTTATTCAATAATTTTTCGCTCATATTGAGAGCGGCCTTTCTACCGTCTCCCATGGCAAGAATTACTGTGGCTCCTCCTCGTACGATATCGCCGCCAGCGTAGATTTCTTCGATGGAACTCTGCATCTGGTCGTTTACGGCAATGGTGTTCTTTCGGCCGAGTTCCAATCCCTCGATACTCTGTGGAACGAGTGGATTAGGGCTTACGCCTACAGCTACAATTACCTGGTCGCACTCCAAAGTGATGGTTTCGCCTGTAGCTTCTGGACGGCGACGGCCGCTGGCATCAGGTTCGCCAAGCTTCATCACATCGAGAACAACAGCCTTTACTGCGCCTTTCTCATCTGCCTCATACTCTTTAGGGTTATGTAGGGTGAAGAAGTTGATACCTTCTTCCTTGGCATGCTTCACCTCTTCGAGTCGGGCAGGCATTTCTGCCTCCGAACGGCGATAAACCAAGGTCACGTCTGCTCCGAGTCGTTTCGCAGTACGGCAACTGTCCATAGCGGTGTTACCGCCGCCTACAACAACCACCTTCTTGCCTAAGTTGATAGGGGTGTCGCTATGAGGATTAGCTGCATCCATCAGGTTTACACGGGTAAGATATTCGTTAGAAGACATGATGTTCAAGGCATTCTCTCCTGGAATGTTCATGAAGTTAGGGAGTCCGGCTCCAGAACCTACGAAGAATCCCTTGAATCCTTGCTCTTTCAGGTCTTTTACGGAAATGGTCTTGCCTACGATGCAGTCTGTAATGAACTTTACGCCCATCTTCTGAAGATTTTCAATCTCTACATCCACGATAGCGTTAGGCAAACGGAATTCAGGAATACCATATTTCAATACACCGCCAATCTCGTGTAAAGCCTCAAAGACGGTAACGTCGAATCCCTTCTTTGCCATATCGCCTGCAAAACTCAATCCGGAAGGTCCTGAACCAACTACAGCTATCTTGATACCATTAGCCTCATCGCACTTTGGTACAGAGATGTTTCCACTCTGGCGCTCGTAATCGGCAGCAAAACGCTCCAGGTATCCGATTGCTACAGCAGGCTCATTCATCTTGAGATGTACGCACTTGCTTTCGCATTGCTTTTCCTGTGGACAAACTCGTCCGCAAACGGCAGGTAGGGCAGAGGTGTTCTTTAAAACCTTGGCTGCGGCAAGGAACTGGCCTCGCTCAATATTCTTGATAAAGGAAGGAATGTTGATGCTTACAGGGCAACCTTCCATACAGGTAGGCTTAGGACAGTCGAGACAGCGCTTGGCTTCGGTCAAGGCCATTTCTTTGGTTAAACCGATATTGACCTCTTCCGTACGGGTTGTGGCACGATAAAGAGGATCGAGTTCTGGCATCTTTACGCGCTCAATAGCTGTGCGTTCTTTTGCTTTCATCGAAGCGCGTAACTCCTTGCGCCACTCTGCGTTACGGTCTGTCAACTCTTCGATGCTCGCATCTGTAGGTTCTACGTCCATGGTTACATCCGTAGTTTCTTTCTTCTTTTCTGCGTCTACAGTTGCAAGGTGCTCTTCGAAGTGTTCCATCTCCTCGCGCTCAACATCCTTGAAAGTGCCCATGCGCTTGAACATCTCATCCCAGTCTACCTGGGCGCCGTCAAACTCAGGACCGTCGATGCAGACAAACTTAGTCTTGCCACCGATGGTCAGACGGCAGGCACCGCACATACCGGTTCCATCCACCATGATGGTATTGAGCGAAACGTCTGTGGAAAGATTATATTTCTGGGTCAGGAGACAGCAGAACTTCATCATGATAGGAGGACCGATGGCGAAAACCTTATCGATATGTTCCTGATTGATGAGTTTCTCGATTCCTATGGTTACAACACCCTTCTCGCCGTAGCTTCCGTCATCGGTCATGATGATGAGCTCATCGCTGGAAGCGCGCACTTCGTCTTCCATAATCACGAGGTCTTTGCTTCTACCCGCTATTACAGAAAGAACTCTGTTTCCTGCGGCTTTCAGTGCCTTGATGATAGGGAGCATAGGAGCTACGCCTACGCCACCTCCGGCACAAATGACGGTTCCGAAGTTCTCGATATGTGTAGGATTTCCAAGTGGTCCCACCACATCGTGAATCTCATCACCTTCATTTAAAGCACAGAGTTTGGTAGATGAAAGACCTACCTTCTGTACAACCAGTGTGATGGTTCCTTTCTCTATGTCAGCATCTGCGATGGTCAGAGGCATACGCTCGCTGTTGTTGTCTACACGGATGATAACAAAGTTACCAGCCTTTCGGCTCTTGGCAATAAGTGGTGCTTCTACATCGAAGCGGAATACTTTCTCAGAGTATTGTACTTTCTTGATAATCTTGTTCATGGGCTATTAAATTTCTTCTTTATGCTGATCAATTAATATTTCTTGTTAGCTGTTTAGAGTTTGCTTCATGGCACATAAAATGCAAAAGGATAACATCGGCTACCTTTGTGGCAGTCGAAGTTATCCTCGTACAATATATGTTATTTTTGTTTTTCGAATGTTTTGTATAATCGAGAAAAACAGAAAGTCTTACCGATACTTCAAATTAATCGAAATTTTTGTCATCAAGCATCTCGAAACCGCAGTATGGAACCAATACCTTAGGTACGCGGATTCCTTCTGGGGTCTGATTGTTCTCCAAGATGGTTGCTACGATTCGTGGCAAAGCAAGAGCTGAACCGTTCAATGTGTGGCAAAGCTCAATCTTCTTGTCTTCTGTATGGCGATAGCGGCAGTGGAGACGGTTAGCCTGGTAGCTCTCGAAGTTAGATACT
>CAVBFV010000167.1:0-7203 GCA_963594575.1 Lachnospiraceae bacterium
GGGTTCTTTGGAGGCTATGGAGCAGAAGAATGGTTCTAAGGACCGTTACTTCCAGGGTGATACCAAGGATGTTAAGAAATTGGTTCCAGAGGGTATTGCAGGTCGTGTGCCTTACAAGGGTACTGTACAGGAGGTTATCTACCAGTTAATTGGTGGTTTGCGTTCTGGTATGGGATATTGCGGTGCCGCTACCATCGAGAACTTGCACAATGCCAAGTTCGCTCGTATTACAAATGCGGGTGTGTTGGAGAGCCATCCACATGATATCACTATCACAAGTGAGGCTCCTAACTATAGCCGTCCTGAATAATATAATTAGGAAATATGAAGTTTTATGCACTTATAGCAGCAATGCTCCTTTCGGGGAGCATTGCTTTTGCTCATACCGACCCAATTGTTATGATTATTGATGGTCAATCTGTCAAGAAGTCGGAATTTGAGTACTTTTATCAGAAAAATCATTTGGGAAATACGGTTGATTCTAAAAGTGTCAAGGTGTTTACCGATGGCTTTGTTGATTATAAGCTGAAAGTGCAAGCTGCTAAGGATGCTCATCTCGATACTTTGCCTAATATCAGGCGTGTGTTGAAACGATATGATGATGTCGAGTCATGCGAGTTGATGCCCGATAAAGGCAGTGTTCATGTTGCACATATCCTCTTGAGATTGGGACAGAAAGCATCTTACCAGGAACAGGAGGTAGTGGAAAGAAGAATCGATTCTATTTATCAGGCTCTTTGCAAAGGTGCAGATTTTGCAGACCTGGCAAAAAAGTGTTCTGATGATAAAGGGTCTGCGGTCAATGGGGGGACTTTGGCATGGTTTACAAAAGGTCAGACTGTGCAGGCTTTTGAAAAAGTAGCTTTCTCTCTGCGAAAGGGTGAGATTAGTAGACCGTTTATGTCTGAGTTTGGTTATCATATCGTCAAGTTGCTGGATAAACATGATGATGGTAATCCGAAAAAATATGTAGCTGATGCTAAGGTAGAAAATTGGCGGGGAACCTACCAGCAGCAGGAGGAAGTAGAAAACCTTTTGCTGAATGAAATCTGCCAGCGTAATATTTGGGATAAGGCTGCTGCTGATAAAAAAGGTCTGGCTGCCTTCTATGCCAAGAATAAGAAAAAATACAAATGGGAAATGAAGCGCCTGAAGAAGATGAAGGTTAATCTGCCCCGGAATGGCGAATACCCGGATGTGGTACTTGCTGACTATCAAGACTCGTTAGAGAAACAATGGGTCGCACAATTGAAGAAGAAATATAAGGTGGTGGTTTTCCATAGCATGTTGACCACTCTCAATATACATTAATATATTATAGAAACAATACATGAATACTGGATATAAAATGACAATGGCATTTATAGCCCTGCTGATGATAGTAGGAATAAGTGCTAGTGCAACAAGAGCAAGCCGTAGTGCTTTGGCTCATGAGGCTGATTCTGCAAATATCAAGCAACAATCTGCTGCCGATTCTCAGAAAATCAATGAGGGTAGTGTGGTTGATGAGGTAATTTGGGTTGTCGGCGATGAGGCTATCCTGAAGTCAGACGTCGAGGTAACCCGTTTGCAGGCTGAGGCTGAAGGTATTAAATATACTGGTGACCCAGACTGTTCTATTCCTGAGCAGATTGCCGTTCAGAAACTGTTTCTCCATCAGGCAGCTATCGATAGTATCGAAGTATCTGAGTCAGAAGTCATGAATGGTATCGACGAACAGATCAACAGTTGGGTTTCCATGATTGGTTCTCGTGAAAAACTGGAGGAGTATCGCAAGCAAAGTATCACCCAGATGCGCCAGCAGATGCATGATGATTTCAAAAACCAACAGCTGATTCAGAAGATGAAGCAGGAACTGGTGAAGGATATCAAGGTGTCTCCAGCTCAGGTACGTAAATACTTTAAGGATTTACCTGCCGACAGTATCCCTTTTGTTCCTACAGAGGTAGAGGTTGAGATTCTTACCATGCAGCCACGTATTCCTCTTGAGGAGATTAACCGTGTGAAAAATCAGTTGCGTGAGTTTACTGACCGTGTGAATAAGGGTGAGACTTCTTTTGCTACTTTGGCTCGTCTTTATTCTGAGGATCCGGGTTCTGCCCGTATGGGTGGCGAGATGGATTATATCGGTAGAGGTATGTTGGATCCTGCGTTTGCAAATGTAGCATTTAATCTTACCGATCCTAAGAAAATCTCAAAGATTGTTGAGTCTGAGTTTGGTTATCATATCATCCAGTTGATTGATAAGCGTGGTGATAAGATTAAGTGTCGCCATATCCTGCTCAAGCCTCAGGTTTCTCAAGATGCTATTGATAAGTCTATCGGCCGTCTGGATTCTATCGGTAATGATATCCGTGCCGCTAAGTTTACCTTTGAGCAGGCTGTTGAAGCATTGTCTGATGATAAGGATACCCGCAACAACAAGGGTTTGATGGCCAATGTTACTCCTGACCAGTCAAGAACTTCCCGCTTCCAGATGAAGGATCTGCCTACCGAGGTTGCTCGTATGGTAGATACAATGAAGGTAGGTGAGGTTTCTGCACCTTTCACGATGGTGAATTCCAAGGGTAAAACCACTTGCGCTTTGGTAAAACTGGTAAGCCGTGTTGACGGACATAGAGCTACTATTACCGAAGATTTTCAGGTGATGAAGGATGTAGTGTTGGCTAAGGAGCGTGCCCAGACCTTGCACAATTGGGTAGTCAATAAAATCAAGCAGACTTATGTTCGTATGAACGATCGCTATAAGGATTGTAAGTTTGAATATCAAGGTTGGATTAAATGATAAATAAAAGATTAAATAATCATATCAGAGGGCATAGAATCATATCGGTTATGGTTCTATGCCTGTTTGGGTTTTGTCTGATGCAAGCCATGCAGGCTCCAAAGAAGCATGCCAGAAAACGCCCTCATGGTGACCGCGTATATCTTTTGCATGCAGATGAATTGTACTATGATATGTTCGGTAATAATCCTGATGCCCAAATATTGAAAGGTAAGGTCTCTTTCTTGCATCAGGGCAGTCATCTTACCTGTGACAGCGCGTATTTCTATCAGGCTTCTAATTCCGTGAAAGCTTTCGGACATGTTCATTACCGGCAGGGAGACACCTTGTCACTCACTTGTAATAGAGCAGAGTATGATGGGCAGATGCAGATGATGAGAGCACGCAAGAATGTGGTCTTGCATCATCGCCGGCAGACTTTGCGTACTGATAGCTTGGATTTCGACCGCTTGTATAATATGGCAAACTTCTTTGACGGCGGAACGCTGATTGATGGTAAGGATAAGCTGGTTGCCGATTGGGGTGAGTATCATACCGAAACGCGTGAGGCTAAGTTTGTCTATAATGTCAAGTTGCGCAGCGGCAAGGATGTTGTTACCACCGATACTTTGTATTACGATGTCCGTAAGTCAAAGGCTCACATGGTAGGACCTTCTAAGATTGTTTCCGGTGCAAGTGTTGTCAAGACAGAAGACGGATATTATGATACCAAGACCGATAGAGCGCAGCTTTACGGCCGTTCTACGGTTATAGATAAAGACAAGACACTTACGGGTGATACGCTCTATTATGTAAAGGATGGAGAGAGTACCGGATATGGCAATGTGGTTTATGTAGACAAGAAAAATAAAAATTCCCTGACTTGCAATTATCTGCGTTACAACGAGAAAACCGGTAATGGATTTGCCACCCGCAATCCTGTAGCGATCGACTATTCGCAGAAAGATACCCTTTGGGTTCATTCTGATACCATGCGTATCAATACCTTCCATATCAATACCGATTCGGTATACCGTAAGGTGCATGCGTATCCTAAGGTCCGTGCCTATCGCCTGGATATGCAGGCCATCTGCGATTCCCTGGTTTTCAATTCTCAGGATTCCTGCATGACCATGTATAAGGATCCTATCGTCTGGAATGGAAACCGTCAGTTGCTGGGCGAGAAGATTCTGGTCTTCATGAACGACTCTACCGTTCGTTTTGCCCATGTCATCGGACAGGCGCTGTCTGTAGAGCAGATGCCGGATAGTGTTCATTTCAATCAGATCAGTTCTTCTGAGATGAAATCTTACTTTGAAAAAGGTGAGATTAAACAAGGAGAGTCTATCGGTAATGTGCAGACTATCTATTATATGACGGATGATAAGGACAGTTCGCTCATTGGCTTGAATTATCTGGAGACCGATACCATGCGCATGTATATGGGACCGGGCAGGAAGATGGAGAAAATCTGGACCAATAAGTTTACGTCTACCATGTATCCTATGACGCAGATTCCGCCGGCAAAATATAAACTTAACAATTTTGCCTGGTTCGAGGACTTGCGTCCTAAAGATAAGAATGATATCTTTGTATGGCGTGGTAAATCCAAGGGCTCCGAACTCAAGAACATTAAGCGTCATGAAGCTCCACTTCAGAAACTGACTGACTGATCATAATGAAGCATCATTTTCTTATATGATTAATATTTAGAGATGAGTGATATTATTCAACTTTTACCCGATTCTGTTGCCAATCAGATAGCAGCAGGTGAGGTTATACAGCGCCCGGCTTCAGTTATCAAGGAGCTGGTCGAAAATGCAGTCGATGCGGGTGCCAGGAATATCCATGTCACAGTTACCGATGCTGGCCGTACCAACATCCAGGTGATAGATGATGGAAAAGGTATGTCTGAAACAGATGCTCGTTTGGCTTTCGAACGTCATTCTACTTCCAAAATCCGTAAGGCTGATGATTTGTTTGCACTTCGCACCATGGGCTTCCGTGGCGAAGCTTTGGCGTCAATAGCTGCTGTGGCTCAGGTAGAACTGAAGTCACGACAGGCTACCGACGAGATAGGAACCCTGATACGGATTTCTGGTTCCCGATATGAGAAACAGGAGCCATGCTCCTGTGCTGTGGGAAGTATCTTCTCTGTCAGCAATATCTTTTATAATGTACCCGCGCGAAGGAAGTTTCTGAAGTCCAATTCTACAGAGTTGAACAATATTCTGACGGCTTTCGAGCGGATTGCATTGGTAAATCCTCAAATCACCTTTACTTTACATAGCAATGGTACCGAAGTATTCAATTTGCGTGCCGCTAATTTGCGTCAGCGCATTCTCGATGTCTTCGGCAAGCGTTTCAATCAGGAACTCCTGCCGGTAAATGTAGAAACCACTATGTGTAAGGTGTCTGGATTTGTGGGCAAACCGGAATCTGCCAGAAAGAAAGGTGTGCATCAGTTCTTCTTTGTCAACGGGAGATACATGAAACATCCTTATTTCAATAAGGCTGTGATGGCTGCTTATGACCGTCTGGTTCCTCAGGGTGAACAGGTGCCTTACTTTCTGTATTTTGATGTAGATCCGAAGGATATTGATGTGAATATCCATCCTACGAAGACTGAAATCAAATTCGAGAATGAGCAGGCTATCTGGCAAATCCTCTCGGCTTCGGTCAAGGAGTCCATCGGTATGTTCAATGATGTACCTACCATTGATTTCGATACCGAGGATAAACCGGACATCCCTGTTTATAATCCAGAGATGAGCACTGCTGCTGCGGCACCGAAGATCAGTTTGAATCCTGGTTATAATCCGTTCAAGTCTTCCTCTTCCACTGGAGCAGTCCCTATGGGAGCAGGCTTCTCTGTTCCTAAGTCGAAACCTCAGGTGGATGAAAAATGGGAACAGCTTTATGAAGGACTCAAAGATCAGGATGATGTGCAGGGGATGGAGCAGACCATGGTGTTTTCTGATGATTCTAGTCAGGATAATACGCCAGACAGTATCATTGCAGAGAAATCGCCAGCCCATTATCAGTATAAAGGTAAGTATATCATGACTGCGGTAAAATCGGGATTGATGATTATCGACCAGCATCGTGCCCATGTGCGTGTCTTGTTCGAACAGTATTTGCGCCAGTTGGCTGACCGGACCTTTCATTCACAGAAAGTCCTCTTTCCTGAGGTTGTGCAGTTCCCGATGTCTGAGAAGGTAATCTTTGAAAAGATCCTGCCTGAAATGGAATCGATGGGCTTTGAACTGGAAGATCTTGGAGGTGGAAGCTATGCCGTTAATTCAGTTCCTGGCGGACTTGAAGGATTGAATCCTCTTAAACTGGTACAGGACATGGTTTCTTCTGCAGTAGAAAAGGGCGTATCAGCCATTGATGAAATCAATCAGACTTTGGCTTTGAGTCTGGCTCGCCAGGCTGCAATACCTCAGGGGCAGATATTGAGTAATGAAGAGATGGAGGGGCTGGTGAATGATCTTTTTGCCTGCCAGAATGTCAATTATACGCCAGACGGAAAGTCGGTACTTTGTATCCTCCGTCAGCAGGAAATTGAGCATCTTTTAGGTTAAAAGCAGGGAAAAATCCCGTTTTTCTTAAAAAAGTTAACGAAAAATGCTATTTTTTTTAGAAAATGAAGGTTATTTCAAAAAATAGTATTATCTTTGCTCCGTCATTCAGAAGGTATATATATATATAAATTGATTTTTAAATTATAAAGTTATGAAAAAGTTATTAGCAGTGCTAGCATTGGCTAGCGTAACAATGGGCAGTATGGCTCAGGATGCAGCAACTACTGAGAAGTATAGCGTTGCAACAAATTCTTTCTGGAGCAATTGGTTTGTTCAGGCAAACGTTGCTGGTTCTGCATTCTGGGGCAACCAGGAAGAGGGCAATGGTTTCTCTAAGAGCCCACTCAAGGGTTTCAGAAACAATCTCGGTTTCTCTGTTGCTGTAGGTAAGTGGTTCACACCAGGTCTCGGTCTCCGTACTAAGTTCAATGGTGCATGGGGTCGTACAGTAGTTTCTGAGGATAAGTCAACAAATGCAAATAAGTATTGGACTTTGAATGAGCAGGTTTTGTTCAATGTTAGCAATATGTTGTGTGGTTACAACGAGGCTCGTCTTTGGGATTGCATCCCTTACGCAGGTGTTGGTATTAACCGTAACATGAGCGCTAACTGCTATGCTCCTGTAGCTGGTGTTGGTATCTTGAACGAGTTCAAGATCAATAACAAGTGGGCTGTCAACCTCGATGTAAACTATACAGTAGGTGCTAACGACTATGATGGTTACGCAGGTGTATTGGCAGGTGCTAAGCCTAGCACATCTCACTCAATCGACAAGGTGATTGCAAGACACGACCGTTCTTTGAATGTTGAGGTCGGTGTTACATACAACTTGGGTAAGGCTACTTGGAACAA
>CAVBFV010000168.1:0-7195 GCA_963594575.1 Lachnospiraceae bacterium
AAATAGAAATTATGGAATATTTATTGATATTTATCTCTGCGATATTCGTCAACAACATCGTCTTGTCGCAGTTTCTCGGTATCTGTCCATTCCTGGGCGTATCGAAGAAAGTTGATACAGCCATCGGTATGGGTGGTGCCATCGCCTTCGTCTTGACCTTGGCAACCATCATTACCTGGTGTGTTCAGAAGTATGTACTCGATCCGTTCGGATTGCAATATCTCCAGACCCTGGCTTTCATCCTCGTGATAGCAGCCTTGGTTCAGATGGTAGAGATTATCCTGAAGAAGGTTTCTCCTGCGCTTTATCAGGCGCTCGGTATTTTCCTTCCGCTGATTACTACCAACTGTGCTGTGCTGGGTGTAGCCATTCTGGTTATCCAGAAGGATTATAATCTGCTTGAGAGTGTAGTTTATGCCTTCTCTACCGCTCTCGGTTTTGCCCTGGCGCTTATTGTTTTCGCCGGCATTCGCGAGCAGCAGGCGTTGGTCCGCATTCCTAAGGGCATGCAGGGCGTAGCTATCGTGATGGTTACAGCCGCTCTCCTCAGCCTTGCCTTCATGGGCTTCTCGGGCGTAGATGGCGGTTTGAAATCGCTCTTCGGATTGGAGTAAAACTTTTACTGAAAGTTGATAAAATAATAATGGGAATTTGCGAATGGTATGAACCGATGCAAATTCCCATTTTTTGTACTTGATTTTTCTTACTCTCTTACTTGAGGTCTTGATTTTTTCTTAACTCTCTGTCTTTATAAACTTGAAATTATAACTCTTTCTCTTTTCTTATCTTCTGTGTCCGAAGCTTCCACCGCCATTGTTCTTGCTTGGTGTAGAAGAGCGAGGGGTGAATCCGCCGCCACGGTTGCCAGACCCGCTGCTGAATGAACGGCTCATGCTGCTGCGGTTGCCCCCGAAGATATTACTTCTTCCGCTTCCGAAGCTGCTGTTTCCGAACCCACGGCTGTTGTTTCCGAAACCACGGTTGTTGCTGGTGCTGCTGTTGCTGCTGCCGAAACCGCGGTTAGGGCGACTGTTGCTATTGCCGAAGCCCCGGTTGTTGCTATTACCGAAGCCCCGGTTACTGCTGTTGCCGAAGCCTCCGTTGTTATTTCCGAAGCCTCCGTTCTGAGGGCGGTTGCTGTTTCCGAAGCCAGCGTTGTTGTTAGGGCGGCTTGCATTACCGAAACCACGGTTTGGGTTCATCTGAGGTCTGTTCTCTCGGTTCAGATTTCCGAAAGATCTTCCTCTGCCGTAATCACCACGGTTGAATCCGTCTCTCATACCTACTCTAGGATATCCACCAGGGTGAGGGCCGCCGAAACTTCTTCCGTGATACCAGCTTCTGTTTCCGTTTACTCGCCAGCTATGACCTCCACGGTAAGATACGTAGAAGTGAGGGCGACCGAAATAGAAGTAGTCGCGGCGAGGATAGCGGGCGTAGATGCCGAAGTGCCAGTAGCCTGCATTCCAGTAGAGCGGACGGTAGAAGTAGGTGGCATTGATATATGTTCTATACTGCCAGTCGAGCAGGATATAGCTCAAATCCATATTGCGCTGGCGCCAGTAAGCACCATATAGGTCATCGTATGTATCTACACTCATCAGGTAGTCGAGGTTCACCTCGTAAGCTGCCTCATACTGATCTTCCGTAAGATTGAGCTCGTAAGCCATCTTATCAGTCAGGAAGAGAGCCTGCTGTCTAGCCTGCTCATAACTCATTGCAGAAGCGGTAGTGAATGTCATCATGAACATGGCTACCAGAGCTATTATCATTCGTTTCATAATCGTATATTTTTTAATTGTTATACTTCATGTTTCTTTTTCTGGTGCAAAGATACGATGTTTTTTGCTTCTACGGGCGGGATTTCCCCTAAAGGGGTGGGGGAAAATCCCTACTTCTTTATTTCGGGGCTGCGGAGTACTATATATAATAAGGTGTAGAACCGGGGCGGAGCGTAAAGGTTTGCGTGAAGATTTTCGATGTTTTTTGAACAATCAAACGAAATATTTACTACCTTTGCACTCAGAAAGACGATCTGATGAATAGATTGGAATTTAAAACGAAAAAAGTAAAATAATAAAAAACAAAATAAACAAATCATGAAAGAGCTAAAAGCATTAAACAAGCGCACTGCTCCTAAGAGCGTCGCTCCAGAGAAAATCATTCAGTTTGGTGAAGGTAACTTCCTCCGTGCATTCGTAGATTGGATTGTATGGAATATGAACAAGAAAACCGACTTCAACGGTTCTGTCGTTGTAGTTCAGCCATTGGCTGGTGGTATGGTTGACTGGCTGAACGGTCAGGACTGCCTTTATCACGTAAACCTTCAGGGTAAGGAGAACGGCCAGGCTATCAACACATTGGAGCGTATCGACGTTATCAGCCGTGCATTGAACCCATATTCTCAGAACCAGGCTTTCATGGCTTTGGCTGAGCAGCCAGAGATGCGTTTCATCATCTCTAACACTACAGAGGCTGGTATCGCATTCGATGACTCTTGCAAGTTTACAGATGCTCCTGCAGCTTCTTATCCAGGCAAGTTGGTTCAGCTCTTGTTCCACCGCTACAAGTTCTTCGAGGGCGACCCAACCAAGGGTATGATCCTGATGCCATGTGAGCTGATCTTCCTCAATGGTCACCACCTCAAGGAGTGCATCTATCAGTATATCGAGCTTTGGAAGGAAGACATGGGTGCTGATTACGAGGGCTTCAAGGAGTGGTTCACAAACCACTGCTACGTTTGCGCTACATTGGTAGACCGCATCGTTCCTGGTTTCCCACGCGATACCATCAAGGAGATTCAGCAGAAGATTTGCTACAAGGACAACCTCGTGGTTAAGGCAGAAAGTTTCCACCTCTGGGTTATCGAGAAGGCAGAAAATATGACAGTAGAGCAGATGCAGGAGGAGTTCCCGGCTCACAAGGCAGGTCTCCACGTGCTTATCACAGATAATGAGAAGCCATACCACGAGCGTAAGGTTACCCTGCTGAATGGTCCTCACACCGTATTGAGCCCTGTTACATACCTCAGCGGTGTAAACATTGTTCGCGATGCCTGCGAGCACCCTGTATTGGGCAAGTACATCCACAAGGTACAGTTTGAGGAGTTGATGCAGACTCTGAACCTCCCTATGGATGAGCTGCAGAAGTTCGCTTCTGACGTATTGGAGCGTTTCGAGAATCCATTCGTAGATCATCAGGTAACCAGCATCATGCTCAACTCATTCCCTAAGTTTGAGACTCGCGACCTGCCTGGTGTCAAGATTTATCTTGAGCGTAAGGGCGAGTTGCCACAGGGTTTGGTATTCGGTCTTGCTGCTATCATCACTTACTATAAGGGTGGTGTTCGCGAGGATGGTGCTCCTATCCAGCCAAACGATGACCAGAAGATTATGGACAAGCTCACCGAGCTTTGGGCTACCGGCGATACCCAGAAGGTAGCTGAGGGCGTATTGGGCTTCGACTATATCTGGCACGAGGATTTGAACAAGACAGTTCCTGGCCTTACCGAGTTGGTTAAGAAAGATCTTGACCTTATTCAGGAGAAGGGCATGCTGGAGGCTGTTAAGACTATCCTCTAATTAAAAAAAACATGTTCGTTCATAGGTTCAAATAACGATTAAGATTTGAAAATAGTTATAAGGTTTTGTGTTAGTTGTTAGCTATAATCTTTTAGCTAATAGGTTAAAGGCGGGGAGCTTGTGAAAGCGCCTCGCCTTTTTGCTTATTGTCTGCTTTGTGATGTTTCAGAATCCTTAATAACCTTAATGACCTTGTCCTTAATGACCGGATGGTTGATGATGAGCGGCACTCTTTCTACCACTACCATGGAAGTGTCGAGGCCCAATGCCTTAGGCTCGTCAATGCCTATCTTGCTGATAAGAGCGTAGATACTCATCAGCAGGTTCTGTTGGCGATTATCTGAACTCTCTGGGTAATATACGCGGTGAATGATGATGAATCGGAAATCGCCCGGAATTCCGTATTTGCGCAGCGAAGGATAGGTGCTTTGCAAATCTACCTTTCCGTCTGCTACCAGATCTTCCACTACTTGTCGCAGATAGAGACTCACCCTAGGCTCTATGCGGAAACCAATGTGCATGGTTACGCTGTAGAGGGTGTCGGGAATCAGGGTCTCGCAGTTGTACTCCAGCGTGTCAGGAGTATCAACAAACTCCATGTTGATAAGCCAGTAATGGTCAGCACGTTTCGGCTGCTTGTTGATGATGGAGTAGAGCAACTTGTCATCTACGGCACCTTCCTTGTTGGCGTGGTTCACATAAACCAGGTTGGAAGCGTACTTAGGGATGCTCTCGTCGGCCTTGATGTCGGAGATAATCTGATAATAATCATCCAGCGGTTTGGTGCTGATATAATGGCGGCGTATCTTCATGGCTTTCACCCACACGTACATCATCAGGAACAGGATTCCGCCAATGAGCATCGTACACCATCCACCTGCAAGAAACTTTGACAGATTGGCAGTCAGGAAGATGGCTTCGATGATGCAGTATGCGCCCATAAACAGCATCGTGAAAATCCGTGCCACTCCCTTGCTGTGCAGGTAGAAACCGAGCAGCAGGGTAGTCATCAGCATGGTGATGGTGATGGCGAGTCCGTAGGCTGCCTCCATGTGCGAGGAGTCGCGGAAGAGCAGGATGATGAGAACCACGCCGATGTACATGGCAAGGTTGATCATCGGGATATAGAGCTGTCCCTTTACATGGGTAGGATGCTTGATTCGCATGCGTGGCCAGAAGTGCAGGTTCATGGCTTCGCTCAATATGGAGAAGGTGCCGCTGATAAGTGCCTGACTGGCAACGATTGCCGCACCCGTGGCCATGATGATGGCGAAGAACAGCATGCTCTGCGGCATGATGGCAAAGAACGGATTCACAGCCAGTGCCGTATCTGCATGATTCAGCACCCATGCTCCCTGTCCCAGATAGTTGAGAATGAGCATGGTCTTTACGAAGCCCCAGCTGATGGCGATGTTCTTTCTGCCGCAATGTCCCAGGTCGGAGTAGAGAGCCTCGGCACCGGTAGTACAGAGAAATACGGCACCCAGAATCAGAAACCATTCAGGCGATTTTGCCAGCAGCATGGCAGCATAATAGGGGTTGAAAGCCTTCAGTATCAATGGGTAAGACGTGATGCTGAAAGCTCCCATCACGCCCAGCAGCAGGAACCATAGCAGCATAAATACGCCAAATGATTTGCCGATACTCTCTGTGCCAAACCGCTGCACGAAGAAGATGATGGTGATGATGCCCAGGGTGATGGGGATAACTGGCAGGTTGGGACTGATGCTTTCGAGTCCTTCGATGGCTGTGGTCACGGTGATGGCAGGGGTGATGATTCCGTCTGCCAGCAGGGTGCTTGCGCCAATGATGGCCAGTAGGTAAATCCACTTGTACTTGAGTCGGCGCAGCAAGGCATAGAGGGCGAGGATGCCTCCCTCGCCATTGTTGTCGGCACGCAGCGCCACGCATACATATTTGATGGTGGTCTGGAGGGTGAGTGTCCAGATGATGCATGACAGTGCGCCCAGGATGGTGCTCTCGCTGATGCTTTCGCCCGTATGCAGGATAGCCTTCATCACATAGAGAGGTGATGTTCCGATGTCTCCGAATACAATGCCTAATGTAACGAGCAATCCCAGAAAGCCTACTTTGTGATGATTGCAGGCTGCTGAACTTTCTGCTTTTTCTTTCATTTTTCTTCTCTTATTTAAATTAAATATTATCCTTTTTGGGACATGAAAATGTCCTTTGTGATTATAAATTTGCGTGCAAAGGTATAAACATAAGAGGTAAGATAGAATTTGTTTAACAAGATTTATCGGATTTAACCTTTATTCTTTGGCGATATGAAGAGACGAATAGAGGCGAATGCCGATAAGACTACTCCCGAGAAACTTCTGAACTTTGCGAAACTTGAATAATTAATAAAGGCGGGGAGCTTGTGAAAGCGCCTCGCCTTTTGCGTATGTTTTGTAAGTTTCTTTTCAAGTGACTGTTGTAAAGAAAACAGTTATTCAATGATGTGGTTGATGACCATTCCTGCGATAGCCATTCCGAAGGTTGCGGTGATGTGACAGAGCGAACCGTTGATCTGTGCCTTAGTAGAGCACCATTCGTGTTCTACCAGTTGCTGGTCGCCCGGAGCATCATATACGGCAGTATCGGTACCCCTCTCTCCGCTAATGAGTTTGGCTTTCGGGCATAGGCATCCGCCCGTGCCGCAGGCTTTGTTCACCCCCTGGTTCTGCATCGGTTTTTCTTCACTGTATACGCACTGGAATTTTCGTCGTGGGAAGGTTTTGTTCTTCTTGAATTTCTTTCGCAGTGCTCTTGCCAGCGGGTCTCCATCCACCTTCCAGAATTCAGATTTTCTTACCTTGAAGGGGTCGGTGCGCAGGGCAGCTCCCATAGAAGATATAAAGGTGATTTCCTTAGGCAGGGCAGTGGCACGCAGAATGAGGTCAGCCTTATCCTTGAGCGAGTCGATGGCATCGATGATGAAGTCGTATTGCTCCATGTGGAATTCATCGGCAGTATCTGCCTGATATATTTTCTGATAGGCTGTGATGTTGGCATCGGGGTTGATTTCGAGCAGTCGGTTGCGCAGCGCCTCTACCTTCACTTCGCCTATGGTTCGGCTTGTAGCCATCAGCTGGCGGTTGCAGTTGGTTACGCATACCCTGTCGCTGTCTACGATTGTGATGTTTCTCACGCCGCTTCTCAGGAGTCCTTCTGCGCACCATGATCCTACTCCTCCGATACCGAAGATGAGCACTCTTGCCTTCTGAATTTTCTCAAGATTATCCTTTCCCAGGAGCAGTTCGGTGCGTCGCTGCATTCCCCGCTCCATTGTCGTTATTTTATTCTCCATTTTATTGTTTGTAAAGAATTCTAATGTATATATCTGATGCAAAGTTAGTGAATAAAATCCGATGTCGGCTGATATGAATAAATGTTTATAATTCTTTAACTCATTTAACTTCTAAACTTGCGAAACTTGAATTATTACTAAGTGGATAATGATAGTTACATGCTTTTTCTAGTGGTTGAAATTTAGTTTCAGTAAGCGTTTCTGGAAGAAGAAGGGCGGGGGAGTAACTAATAATGAACTGTTACGCCCCCATGCATGATGTTACTCCGAGGGTAGTGCCGAGCGCCGTCAAGATTGTGAG
>CAVBFV010000169.1:0-7188 GCA_963594575.1 Lachnospiraceae bacterium
CCACACACGTCGCAAACATATTTCTTCATAATGTTCCTTTCTTTCTTAATTTGATTGATTACTGTTATCTATTCACTATTTACCAGACAGGTGCTTCTGCATATCTGTCTGATTTACAATGCAAATATACACTTTATTTCTGTAAGAACCAAATTAATTTGAAAATATTATAATTTTATTATCCTTTTTAATCTAAATAAGGACTTGTTTCTGGATGAACTTGTGAATAGAGCATTTATTTTAGTGGTGTTCTGATAGATGATATCGATTGTTTCATGTGAAACATCGTAAAAAGAAAAGCTCGCAAGATAATTCGTTTTGTATCTTGCGAACTTTCTGTGTTTTGTGAGCTTTTTGTATCTTACAAACTTTCTGTATATAAGATGCCTTGCAGTTTCTGCTGCCGCCTTCTGGTTCTTCTAATGTGCTTCTAGCCAGTTGTTTCCCCATCCGGCATCAGCAACCAGAGGCACGTTGAGCTGGTAGGCATTCTGCATCTCTTCTACCACAATCTTCTCTACCTTTTCCTTCTCTTCCGGATATACGGAGAAGTTGAGTTCGTCATGCACCTGGATAATCATCTTACTCCTGATGCCTTCTGCTCTGAATCGGTTGAAGATGCGAATCATAGCCACCTTGATGATGTCTGCCTCAGAGCCCTGGATAGGGGCATTGATGGCATTGCGCTCGGCAAATCCTCTTACAGTACCATTCTTGCTGTTGATGTCTGGCAGGTAGCGACGGCGGTGGAAGAGGGTTTCTGCATAGCCTTTTTCTCTTGCCATTTCCTTTGCCTTCTCCATGTAAGCCTGAACACCAGGGAAGGTGCGGAAGTAGTCTTCTATGATCTGCTTTGCCTCCCGGTTTTCGATGTTCATGCGCTGGGCAAGACCGAAGGTCGTGATGCCGTAGATGATGCCGAAGTTGGCTGTTTTTGCCTTCTTACGCTGTGCATCTGTTACTTCTTTGATGTCTTCATGCCAAATCTTGGCAGCTGTAGCTGCATGAATATCAGAGCCTTCACGGAATGCTTCTACCATGTTCGGATCCTGGCTCAGGTGTGCCATGATGCGAAGTTCTATCTGTGAATAGTCGGCAGAGAAGAACAGACAGCCTGGTTCTGGGATGAAGCATCTGCGTATCTCCTTGCCATCGTCATCGCGTACTGGAATATTCTGCAGGTTCGGATCGCTTGAAGAAAGGCGACCTGTGGCTGTGATGGCCTGGTTGAAAGAGGCATGAATGTGACCAGTACGAGGGTTGATAAGCTTTGGAAGGGCATCTATATAGGTGCCCAAAAGTTTCTTTAAACCTCTGTAGTTCAGTATCTCATCGATGATCGGACTCTTGCTGCGCAACTGCTGAAGTACTTCTTCGCTTGTTACGTACTGCCCCGTCTTTGTCTTCTTAGGCTTCTCCACAATCTTCATCTTTCCGAAGAGTATTTCTCCAACCTGGCGTGGTGAAGCGATATTGAACGATTCGCCTGCCAACTCATAGATATGATGTTCTATCTCGTTGAGTCGGTTGGTGAGTTTCTCGGATGTTTCCTTCAGGGTATCGGTATCGATGCACACTCCTGTCATTTCCATGTGGGCAAGAACCGGAACCAGTGGCATTTCTACATTCCAGAACAGATCTTCACAATCTATCTCTTTGAGTTTCGGTTCGAGCACATTTTTCAATCTCAATGTGATGTCAGCATCCTCGGCAGCATATTCGTAAATATCTGATGGGGCGAGATCGCGCATCGACTTCTGGTTCTTTCCCTTCGGGCCAATCAGCTCTTCGATGTGGATGGTCTGATAGTTGAGGAACACTTCTGCCAGGTAATCCATGTTGTGGTAGAGTTCTGGCTGGATGAGATAGTGGGCGAGCATCGTATCGAACATCTTGCCCTGAATCTCTATGCCGTAGTTCATCAACACTTCGTAATCGTATTTGATGTTCTGTCCCACTTTCAAGATTTCCGGGTTCTCGTAGAGTGGTTTGAAGATGTTTACGATTTTTAAGGCTTCTTCACGATTTGCCGGAATTGCTACGTAGAAAGCCTCTTTTTCCTTCACGGCAAAGCTCAAACCCACCAATTCGGCATCTATTGCAGCAGTAGATGTGGTCTCTGTGTCTAGACTGAGAATTGTGAATGTCAATAAATAGTCACAAAGTTTCCTTGCATCTTCTTCTGTATCAATGAGTTTGTATGAGTGAGCGGTCGTTTTAAGGGTCTCAAAACTCGTGTTTTTTGACTCTTCCTGGCCATCGGCTTGCTGTGCGCCAAATAAATCGAGCTCTCCTGTAGGCTTTGTTTGCACCTTTTTAGGTTTATTAAGAACTCGGTTGGCAAACGACTTAAACTCCAACTCAGTGAAGATTTCATCTAATTTTGAATTGTCTGGTTCTACCCGTTTCAAATCTTCCATCTTGATCTCTACCGGAACATCGGTTCGGATAGTTGCCAGGAACTTTGACATCCTTATATCTTCTACAGCACCCTCTACTTTTTCGCGGAGCTTGCCTTTTACTTGGGAAGAATTTTCGATGAGGCCTTCAACGCTACCGAACTCGTTGATGAGTTTGATGGCTGTTTTTTCTCCCACGCCCGGACAACCAGGGAAGTTATCAGCCGAGTCGCCCATCAGGGCAAGTAGGTCGATAACCTGGAGTGGGGAAGTGATGCTGTATTTCTCTTCAATTTCCTGCACGCCCAACTTTTCGTATCCACCGCCATGACGAGGGCGGAACATGAAAACATTATCACGAACCAGCTGTGCATAATCCTTATCTGGTGTGAGCATATAAGTTTCCAGTCCCTCTTCGCCCGCCTTCAGAGCAACGGTTCCGATGATATCGTCTGCCTCGAAACCATCTATCTGCAGGATAGGAATGTGGTAAGCCTCCAGGATTTTTTTGATGATAGGCACAGAGAGTTTGATGTCTTCCGGTGTCTCTTCACGCTGCGCTTTATATGCAGGAAAAGCTTCATGACGGAAGGTCTTGCCATGGTCGAAAGCTACCGCGATATGGGTAGGTTTCTCCTTGGTAAGTATCTCGTTGAGGGTATTGCAGAACCCCATTACACACGAAGTATTGAGTCCCTTCGAATTGATTCGAGGGGCTTTCATAAAGGCGTAATACGACCTATAAATGAGCGCATACGCGTCTAAAAGGAACAATTTATCCATAATATTCATTTTTGTGGTGTAAAATTACTAAAAAAATGCGATATTTCAAGAAGAATTGATTAATTTTGTAACAAATTTCAGAAATTAAGTAGATTTACTCACATATAATGGACTATTTATCACTTATCAAGCTGCCTATAGAGGCAGAATTAACAGATTTTATTGATTTGTTCAATAAATCTCTCATGCATAGCGATGGCCTCCTTTCCCAGGTGCTCGACCACATCCGTCAGCGCGCTGGAAAACGTATGCGCCCTATACTCATCTTGTTGATGGCACGTAATTTTGGAAAGGTTTCCAGTGTTACCCAGCATTCTGCGGTAGGACTTGAACTTCTTCATACCGCTTCTTTGGTACATGATGATGTGGTTGATGAGAGTGGGGAGCGCCGCGGCCAGGCTAGCGTGAATGCTACTTATAATAATAAGGTGGCTGTGCTTGTGGGCGATTTCATTCTTTCTACCGCCTTGCTTCATGTGTCTTATTCTCATTCTGAGGAAATCGTGCGTTATCTTGCTGAGTTGGGACGTATCCTTTCTAATGGTGAGATTCTTCAGCTCAACAGTATCAGTAATGAAGAGATATCAGAAGATATTTATTATCAGGTGATTAAGCAGAAAACGGCTGCTCTCTTTGAAGCTTGTGCTGGTATCGGAGCGATGTCTGCCAATGCTTCTGAACTGCAGATTGAAGAGGCAAAGCGTTTCGGACAGAACTTGGGCATCATCTTCCAGATCCGTGATGATATCTTTGATTATTATGATTCCAAGGAGATAGGTAAACCTACTGGTAATGATATGGTTGAAGGAAAACTGACTTTGCCTGTAATATATGCTTTGAAGTCTACCGGTGATGAGGAGATGATGAAGCTTGCCAGAAAGGTTAAGACTCATACTGTTACGGCAGACGAAATAGCTCAGTTAGTGGCATTTACAAAGGAAAACGGAGGTATAGAATATGCGGATAAGCGCATGTGGGATTTCCATGCCGAAGCCATGAATTTCCTCGATACTTATGTGGAGGATAAGGATATTTACAATGCCTTGAAGGCTTACTTGGATTTTGTGATTGAAAGAAAAGCTTAATATAAAAAGGGTTGGTTCTCAGCGAGAATCAACCCTTTGTTTTTTTGTATTCTATTGATAATCAGTTACTTTTCTTTAAATTTTTCTTTTAAACAATACTCTAGAATTCTCTTTAGAAGTATCTTAAATGGTACTTTAAAACTATCTTTCTAAGTATGTTTAATGTTACTTTGAAATTATCTTTAGAAGTACTTGATTTCCTTGCCCTGAATTTCGCTCAAGAGGAGGTTAGTCAGGCGTGATGTGCCGAGGCGCAACCACTGGTTGGTCAGCCATTTCTCGCCCAAAACTTCCTTCACGATGGTGTAGTAAACTACGGCATCATGAACGGTATTGATACCACCTGCAGGCTTGAAACCAATCTGAATGCCAGTCTTTTCGTAATATGCCTTGATAGCCTGGCACATAACGTATGCTGCCTCAGGGGTAGCTGAGACCTTCTCCTTACCTGTTGAGGTTTTGATATAGTCAGAACCTGAGTACATTGCGAGGATAGAAGCCTTCATGATGTTGCTGCAATTCTTCAGATCGCCTGTCTCCAGAATGCACTTCATCTTATGCTCTCCGCATGTCTCCTTGAGTTCCTGAATATCATCGCAGAGACCCTCGTAATCTTCGCTGAAGAACTTGCCAACAGGCATTACGATATCCACCTCTGTAGCACCATCCTTGATAGCCATAGCGGTTTCTGCAATCTTTACCTCGATAAAGGTCTGAGAGGATGGGAAATTGCCGCTTACTACAGCGATTTCTACGCCGTCAACCTCCAGACTCTGGCTGATAAGGCCGGCAAAGTTAGGGTAGGTACATACGGTTGCTACGTGAGGAAGCTGAGGATAATCCTTGGCAAACTGGTTCACCTTTTCAATCATCTTCAGGATGCTTTCTTCTGTATCTTCTGTATGGAGAGAAGTCAACTCGATGCTACCGAAGAGGAACTTCTTGACCTCCATGGTCTCATTCTCTGCTACCTTTTCATCGAGAATCTTCTTTACTGCAGCAGCTACTTCCTCATCGTTGAGGTTGCAGTTGTACTGCTTCAAAACTGATAAATACTTGTCGTCTGACTCTTTATACTGTCCCTGCTGTGCAAGAACCTGTTCTTTAATACTGCTCATACTTAATGTTATTTATATAATTATTAAAGTTAAGTTTTTATATGAATAGCAATTTTAATTCTTGTTATCTTGTTCTTTATCTTCCTGATGCTCAGATAGTTTTGGATTGTTTTTATGCCTTTCAGAATCCCTTTGGGTCTTCTTGTCAAAACTCTTCTGGAGTTCTTCTGTCAAGTCAACCCCTGTCTGATTTGCCAGGCAGATAAGCACCCAAAAAACATCGGCCATTTCTTCGCCTAAGTTAGGTTTCTCGCCTTTCTTGAAACTCTGGTCACCGTATGTTCGGGCAATGACGCGTGCCAGTTCGCCCACTTCTTCTGTGAGGCAAGCCATATTGGTAAGTTCGCTGAAATAGCGTACGCCATATTCTTTAATCCACTGATCTACAGCTTCTTGTGCTTCTTTTATTGTCATCTTCCTAATTCTTTTATGGGGAAAGATGCCTTTCTTTCAGGGTAGGGCATTATTCCTTGTTGTGAGTATCCATCATGATGGTTACCGGTCCATCGTTCAGTAAATCTACCTTCATATCGGCACCAAATTCGCCTGTTCCTACTGGCTTTCCGAGTGCATCGGATAGCTTTTTGCAGAACTCCTCATAGAGTGGAACGCTGATTTCGTGCTTGGCTGCTCTGAGCCAGCTTGGGCGGTTTCCTTTCTTGTAGCTGGCGAATAGGGTGAACTGGCTGATGACCAGAATCTCACCATTTATATCCATGATGGAGCGGTTCATAACGTGGTTTTCGTCGTCGAAAACACGGAGTCCGATTATCTTTCTGACCAGCCAGTCTACATCTTCTGAAGTGTCGCTTTCCTCTATTCCCAGAAGAATCAGGTAGCCTTGTCTGATAGCAGATTTAACCTCTCCTTCGATGGTAACTGAGGCGTGAGAGACACGCTGTATTACGATTCTCATATTACTACTTTGAACTTTGAATGTTGAACATAGAACTTTATGAATAGCATTTGTGGAATGCTTGCTTCGGTTCTGTTCTTCTTCTTATTATTAATATATATATAGTATAGTTTGAACTGCAAATATACAACTTTTATTTCATATTCTCGCCTTTTTCTGCAAAATATTTTGCAAGAATTTCTGCCTTATGAGGGCCTAATACTTCTGAAAGTTGTTCCAAGGATGCTTCTTTCATCTTTTTCACGCTCTTAAACTTGCTCAGAAGGGCTTCTTTAGCCTTCGGACCGATGCCTTTGATATCGTCTAATTCTGAGTGAAGAGCATGCTTGCTGCGCTTGTCGCGATGGAAGGTGATAGCGTATCTGTGCACCTCATCCTGTATCTGCGTCAGTACCTTGAACAGCTCGCTTTCAGGTGGTAGGGCGATGGTTTGAGGAGGGAATCCGAAGAGGAGTTCGTTGGTTCTGTGCCGGTCGTCCTTGGCAAGACCTGCGATAGGAATATCCAGGTGTAATTCGTCAACAATAACCTCTCTGACTACGTCCATCTGACCCTTTCCGCCATCGGTAATAATGAGGTCTGGAAGTGCAGTTTCTTCCTCTATCATGCGACTGTACCGGCGTCTTACCACCTCTTGCATGGATGCGTAATCATCCGGTCCTTCCACCGTCTTGATGTTGTATTTCCTATAGTCTTTTCTGGATGGTTTCATACCTTTATATACGATGCAACCTGCCACGGCATCAGTACCGGATATGTTGGAATTATCGAAACATTCTATCTGATAAGGCAGCTTTGGAAGCTTCAGTTTTGCTTGTAATTCCTTCATCAATCGGGTCTGTTTCTGCTCCGGATTGAGTTTTTCAGCCTGCTTCAGACGGTCGAAT
>CAVBFV010000170.1:0-7171 GCA_963594575.1 Lachnospiraceae bacterium
TGCACTCGGCAAATTGAAAGCAAGCTTTCTTTGCGCTCGTTTGCATTTTCTTTGCCACCAAATAGCTTAAAAAAAAATTCGTTTATGTAAAACTTGGGTTAAAGATAATGAATCTGTGTGAAGTATTTTTGCTTATTCCGTTGTCTGTACATCAGAGGCGGCTTTAGGAGATAATTATTATTAAAAAACTAGAAAACATTTGGCGGTCTCGTTTTTTATTGCGTAATTTGCGTTGCGTAAAAAACGCAATGAACGTTTGTATAATGAATGATAACAAGATATGGCAAGATTGAACAATCCTTTTGTGGTATATGGCTATAAGGGCGCAGAGTATTTCTGCGACCGCCAGAAAGAGACGGAGAAAATGATTTCTTCGCTGCATAATGAACGTAACATCACGTTGGTTGCCCCACGCCGTATGGGTAAGACGGGATTAATTCATCATGTATTCCATCAGATGGAGGAGCAATATGCGGAAGTGAAGTGTTTCTATCTCGACATCTTTGCCACCAAGAATCTGGAGCAGATGGTGCAACTGATGGCTTCTGAAATCATCGGAAAGCTGGATACTGTTTCCCAATCAGCCCTTCGGAAGGTACAGGAATTTTTCAGCAGCTGGCGTCCTACTCTGACGATAGATGAATTGACTGGCATTCCTTCTTTTTCTTTAGACTTGAAACCGAGTGAAGGGAAGGAGAGTTTGAAACGAATCTTTGAATATTTGAAGCAATCGGGAAAGCGATGCTACATTGCCATTGATGAGTTTCAGCAGATATTAAGTTATCCGGAGGATGGGGTTGAGGCGATGATCCGTTCTTATATCCAGTTTTTGCCGAATGTATATTTCGTGTTTTCGGGCAGTCAGCAGCACATGATGCAGGAGATGTTTCTGTCGGCAAACCGTCCTTTCTTCCAGAGTTCGTTGGTGTTGTCTTTGCCTTGCATCGGGGAGCAGGTGTATCGGGAGTTTGCCAATCGCTTGTTGGCATCTCAGCACAGGTCGATAGATGAATCTACCTTTTCTTATATTTATCAGCAGTCTGATCGTGTAACCTGGTATGTGCAGTCGATATTGCATGGCATCTACGAGCATGCTTCTTCCGAGATTACGAAGTCTCTGGTAGATGAGGTAATTTTGGAGCAGATTGAGGAGCAGGCGATGACTTATCAGAACTATTGTGCCTGGCTAACCGAGAACCAGCAGATGCTTTTGGGGGCGATAGCTCGTGAGCATTTGGTATCTTCGCCGTTGAGCCAGCAGTTTATCAGTACCCACCATCTTCCAGCCACGAGCAGCGTGAAGACGGCATTAAAGGCATTGGTAGATAAGCAGCTGGTAAGCAAGACTCCGACTGGCTATCTGGTTAGTGACCGCTTCTTTGCGAAATGGCTGGTGAGAGGAGGAATCATAGCCAACTGAGGAAACGAAAATTACGTCCCGATGCAGCAAAAGATGCGTCCCGACGCAGTAACAGATACGTCGGGACGTAATTTCAGAAGCATCCTGGTTCCCATCAAAAGAGCCTCTTTCGCATCATGCACGTCATTGCACAAGTTCATACGTTTCATTGAGGTGACGGATACGACTTCGCTGGGTGACGGATTCGACTTCGCTGGGTTAAGGATACGACTTCGTTGGGTTAAAGATACGACTTCACTGGGTGGAAGAGTCAATTTCGTTGGCTGAATGAAGCACTTGATGTTGCAGAATGAAGTGGTTGAAGTTGCAGAATGAAGTACTTGAATGAGGCGGTTGATGTTACTGAATTTTCAACTATAAGTTGACTCAAGTTTAGCATGCGGTTCAAGAACGGGCTGAAGGCCCAAAAGCTCCTAGCCCAGGGCATCGCCCTGGGTATAATAGCAAACAGCAAGGCGCCCTGTAAGGGCAAAAGCTTCGTAAATATTTGATTCTTTGAAGCTTTTGCCCTTACAGGGCGACAGGTTTGCGTCCATGATTACCCAGGGCGATGCCCTGGGCTAGGGGCTTCTGCCCCTTCAGGGCGTATGGGGCAAAACTTGCGAAAGTCCAGCTAGCCTCTACTTATTCCTTCAATTTCTGGATTTCCTCCAATGGAAGTTCGGTGGCTGTTGCTACTTGCTCATCAGAAAGGCCCATTGACAGGAGGCGGCGAGCTGTGGCTAGCTTTTCTTTTTCCATACCTTCAGCACGACCTTTCGCCATACCTTTCGCCATACCTATTTCCATACCTCTTTTTTCATCGAATTTTCTGGTGGCATATATATCACGCATATTCTTGATGTCCTCGTCATACAGCTCTAGTTCCTCTCGGGAGAGCTTGCGGAGGTCGCCTATTTCTGCCAACTTGCGGAAGACTGGATACTTCTCGCTGAATGGCATCTGTTCAAACATGTTCATATTCTTCACTATATAAATCCAACAATCAAATATATCCATACACTCTGCCTCCGTGCGCTTGTCGAACAATGGCAACTGGAGGTACACAATACGCATCCTGTCGGACACTCGCTGGCGTGTCTGCAAGTCGGTGAGCACCAGGTCGGTGCGAAACTCCTTAAGTATCGGACTTTGCGATACAAAGTCCATGAAACATACCGTATAGACTGGAGCCAAGTGGTAGTCCCAGATTCCACGGATGCCTTGCTGCACAATGGCACGTGCCGTGTAATACAATGCCCTGTCGGCAAAGTATTCCTGTTCTTTCTTCTGCATCTCGACGATGATATGCTTGCCTTCGTCTGTGATGCAATAGACATCGAAGACCACACCGCGGTCATCGGGGCGCAAGCCAAGTTTTTCGGTCTTGGCAAACGTCACGTCCTTAATTACCAACTCGTCTTCAAACAATCCGTTGAGGAAAGTTATCAGACATTCTTTCGTGTCTTCGCTTCCAAATATCCTCTTGAAAGCCCAGTCAACACGTGGGTCTATAAATCTTGCCATCTGCTTACGCTTTATAAGGTCGTGGACGCAATATTGCTATTCGTTTGCAAAGATACGACTTTTCCTCGTAACTTCCAAGGTTTTAGGGAAAAATGTAGGGATGGGGATAACGAAAAATAGGCGACTCTCGGAATTACCTTGTTCGGACTTGGTGTAGATGCCAGCAACATTTCATTTGGTGCTATCTACAAGTTCTAATCTTAGGGTGCTCATTTACTCATAAGCAATAATATCAGGGGCGCAAGCGATTCCTTTCATGGAAACAGCTTGCGCCCTATTTTTTTGTTCTGCAAGCGAACACGCTTTTACTCTTCACTCTTCACCTTTCCCTCGGAATCCCCTGTGTTTATCGGCATTCCGAGGGGTGAAGAGTTTACAGCGACTCTTCACCCACTCTTCACCACTCTTCACCGATTCCAAAGACCAACAGGCGTAAATAGCAGCGCAAAACCGCTAGGCATCCCTGAGGAGGGTGCGTCATAAGTCTGGATAACAGCTGGGTGCATAACAGTTGGCCACCGCATGCACATCACCTGTTGTGCATGCGCATATCTGCTGCTATGCAAGCGCACAACAGCTGTTGTGCGACCGAAGATACTGACTGTCTCAACAACATATCCTATCTCTTTCAACAACAAGAAGAGGGTGAATCATAAACTTATGACACATCCTCCGCTGAACCAGCCAGGGTGAAGAGTGGTGAAGAGTGGGTGAAGAGTGCCCAAGAACTCTTCACCCCTTGGAATGCCGATAAACACTTGGGATTCCGAAGGAAAGGTGAAGAGTGAAGAGTTTTTTCTTATTCCTTACTTACAACAATTATACAGGCATTTGCGCTAGCTGTTCCAGTAGAACAGCCTACTGGCAACCGTACGGCTAGTTAGCTGTTCTTCATTCGCCTGTACACTATTTCCGGTTAACAGCAAACTTATTCCTCGGCAGAATACTCTTCCACAACTAGGCAATAAACGCTAAATCCTGATAAAATTTTTCAATTGTTTTTGGAGATCCTGTTTGACCACCAGTTTGACCACCAGTTTGACCACCAGTTTCTTTAGGAATAGGTAAACGTAGTTCTACCTCTTGTAACTCGTATTTATCTATTAATTCAGGCTTACCCCAACCTGATACTTTGAGGCTTTTGCCCTTGCAGGGCGATAGGTTTGTGTCCATGATTACCCAGGGCGATGCCCTGGGCTAGGGGCTTTTGGGCCTTCAGCCCGTACTTGAACCACATGCGAAAGTCCAGCCTGGTTCAGGCTTGTTCCTTCAATTTCTGGATTTCCTCCAGTGGAAGTTCGGTGACAGTTGATACTTGCTCATCAGAGAGGCCCATTGACAGAAGGCGGTGAGCTGTGGCTAGCTTTTCTTTTTCCATTCCTTTCGCTATGCCTTTTTCTATACCTATTTCCATACCTTTCGCCATACCTTCCTCACGCCCCTTTTCCAAAGCCGTATCTATGGAGTTCTTGACATCACGATAAGCCTTCAAACTATCCTCATATTCTTTCAATTCTGTTGGGGTGAACTTCGCAATCTCCGCCTCCTCAAAGAGTTTAGTAAATACTAAGTCTGGAGATATTAATACTTTGTCGCCTGTTCTCATAATCACAAAAATATAAATATTATTCTTGATTCCATTCGTTGAGTCCCTTTTCGATTTCTTCAATGGAAGGAAGGCTGCTGCGAAAATCTTTCGGCAGAGCTTGACCTAATTCATAGTCGGATACACCAATTGGCTTCTGTATATCTCGAAGCGCATATTCTGCTTTTATTCTGTCTTTGGTCTTGCAGAGAATCAGGCCGATAGTCTTGTTGTCACCTTCTCTGCAAAGCGTGTCATCTATGGCAGAGCAATAGAAATTGAGCTTACCGATGTATTCGGGCATGAAGTCTGTGGCTTTCAGTTCTATAACTAAATACCTGTGCATAAAGGTGTTATACATCAGCATATCGATATAATAGTCGTCACCTGAGACCTCAATGTGATATTGTCTTCCCATAAAAGCGAAGCCAGCTCCCATTTCGACCAAGAATTTTTCGATATGTTTGATGAGCCCAATCTCGATGTCTCTTTCGTCATATTGGTCGGTGAAAGTGAGCATATCGAAAATATAAGGGTCTTTCAACAACGATTTTACCTCTAGTGCTTCTGTAGCAGGGAGCGTTGTGTCGAAGTTATTGGCGAGAGCACCATGCTTGCCATAATAATCGAGCTTGATGGCCTCTGCAAGATAGTCTTTGCTCCAATGCCCTGTAATGCATTGTACCATATACCAATAGCGAGCTTTGAGGTCTTTAACTCGTTGGAGTAAAATTATGTTATGAGTCCAATTTAAGTGCTTGATTGGTAATGTGTTTACATTATTTTTCAATTGCGCAACCAGCGGTTGCGCAATTGAAAAATGTCCAACTTTAGCCATGGTCAACTCCTTGTTGTACTCATTATAGAACTGCATCATGCACTGCATGTTTCTTACGGAAAATCCTTTCCTTTCAGGATACTCATTCTTAAGATCTACAGCTAGGCGCTGTAGAGTCTTCTTGCCCCAACCATCTGCCTCTTGGCTTTTGGTAAGCATTTCACCGATGTCCCAATTCATACGGAGCAACTCCTCGTTTGCTGCGTACATGGCTTTTTGTTGGGCAAAAGAAACACGATGCTTGATTTGTCTCAACAAAGAAGGATAACCTTGGAAGTTTCCCATTCCTAATTCTTTTTGTTCAATTTCTTGTTTGTCAACACGTGGGTCTATAAATCTTGCCATCTGCTTACGCTTTATAAGGTCGTGGACGCAATATTGCTATTCGTTGGCAAAGATACGATTTTTCCTCGTAACTTCCAAGGTTTTAGGGAAAAAATACTAGAAAAGGGGGAGGAGAAAGAAAAATAGGCGGCTCCCGGAATTGAGAGCCGCCTATTGGATGTTATTCTTTAATCTTCTAATAATCTCCAAATGTTTAGGGGGATATTATTCTTCCTTGTTTTTTAGCAAGTCCATCATTTTCTTCATATCAGGCAAAGCCTTGCGTAACCTTTCAGGCATGTCATCCAACGTCTTGTAAGTAGCAACTCCCATCGGCTTGCTGTAGTCTCGAACAGCATATTCTGCATAAGAGTAGTTTGCTGATTGGCAAAGAATGATTCCAATAGACGGATTCTCGTGTGGCTTACGCACCTTGTCGTCGAGAATTTGGAGATA
This sequence comes from Lachnospiraceae bacterium, assembly GCA_963594575.1. Taxonomy (GTDB): domain Bacteria; phylum Bacteroidota; class Bacteroidia; order Bacteroidales; family Bacteroidaceae; genus Prevotella. The sequence continues at coordinate 6,130 of CAVBFV010000170.1, forward strand.
GCCAAAAAGTTGCCCAAGATAAGAGGTCTTAAACTCGCCAAGTTTTAGCTCTATGCAAACCATAGCGTTCAATTCTCGATTGAAAAACAGCAGGTCTGGGAATTGTTCAACACCATAGATTTCCAAATGGTATTGGTTGCCGATGAAAGCAAAGTCTCTGCCAAAGGTCATGATGAAATTCTTGATGTTCTGAACGATGCTTTGTTCTACAACTCGTTCGTCGACATCTATTTTTTCGCGTTCCCCAATCTCTTCTACATTGATAAAGTCAAGTAGATATTCATCCTTGAACATTTCTACTGCACGTCGAGCTTCCCTAGGATTGTTGATGGTCCTGGTAAAATTGTTAGGCATGCGTCCTTGGCTATGGTAAGCATCCTCCTTTATAAGTTGGCGGAGCTTCTTTACGGAAAGATGTTCCTCTACAGTGCGGTGAATATAATAAAAGCGTGCCGAAGTTTCTTTTGGTCCACTAATGATGGCAGAGTGGTGTGTGAATGGTACTTTAAAGAAGTCCTCAACAGGAAAATCTGGAATATTAGAAATAGATAAAGTATGGAATATATCTATCTGATTTTCACTATTTTGTAATTCAGCGGTTGCAACCGCTGAATTCTCAAAGCACAATTTAGCGGTTGCTGCCGTTGAATTACTGTCAAGCATATCCCATGCTTCATAAAAACGTCTCATGTCTCTTAGTTGAGTTTCCGAGAATCCTCGAAGACCTGGTAGTTCCTTGCGAAGTTGTTCGCTGATGGATGCTAATGCGCCCTCGCCCCATACTCCTTTGCGGGTATGTTGTGAAAGATATTTTCCGATGGCAAAATATAAAGCAAGTTGTATGCGGTTCACACCTTTGGCTGCTTCATATTGTCCTTGAAGTATGGCTGTCTTTATAGCGTTGACAGCATTGTTATATTGTATCAAACTATCCATAGAGTAATGTTTTAATTTGGTCTTCTAACAGAAGGCATACGGATTTTGGGACAAAGAAAATGCAAACGAGCGCAAAGAAAGCTTGCTTTCAATTTGCCGAGTGCAG
>CAVBFV010000171.1:0-7148 GCA_963594575.1 Lachnospiraceae bacterium
GCCACCTTCTTGAGGAGTGAACCTGGAGAAAAGGCAAACCAAGAAGCATCCATCAGTTCATTAGGATTAGCAGTATAAGGGGCGAAAAGCATCTCCTTGGAATTAAACTGTTCTGTAAAGATATTAGCATAGTCGCTCTCCAGTTCATAGCCAGCAGTTTCTGCCTCGTTAATCACCTCTTCAGATAATCTTGCTGCTTCCGGATAGTTATCCTGAGCAAAATACATCTTTGCCTTCAATGCCTTGGCAAAAAGGCTGCTCATGTGATAATGGTCTGCCGGATGCTGTTCGCAATGGGCGATGGCATAATCGAGATCTTCAGAAATCAGCTTGTAAGTATCAGCAACAGAAGAACGCTGACGAACCTGGTTATCTCTTACCAACTCATCCTTGAAGAGGCAGACTCCGTATTGGGAATCCTGTTTCCAATACTCTCCAAAACATTTCAAGAGAGTAAGATAAGCCAATGCACGCTGGCAACGAGCCTCTGCTATCATCTCGGTACGTTTTTCCTCTGTCATGCCTGGTATCTGCTTATTGATGTGAACCAGGAAGGTGTTGGCCGTATTGATGACATTGTAGTAGGCTGTATAGGCAGTCTCCACATTACTGTTATTGGTCTGGATGTTTTCTGCCGCAAACTCATCCGCCCCCATTACCATCGCCTGTGTCTGGGTATGCGCCATAGAGGCGATACCATATCTCAAGTAAGATACACCTGTACTGCGCCAGGAAGCGTAAACACCATTGAGAGCAGTCTGAGCAGATGCGGCATCGGTAATATAATTCAAATCGGTTACCACATGATCTGGTTCCATATCATCGATACTGCCTATCAAGTCGCACGATGTGAATGTGAGCGCTGATACTGACAGTAACGCCAGAAATTGATATCTTATATGTTTCATAATCTTCTTATCTTTGAATGAGTTAGAATTGCAATTTAAGACCGAATGAGAACGAACGGCTCATTGGATATACATCCTTGGTCTCGGTTGTCTTGGTAAAGGCATTTGTGGCTGCCATATCTGGATCCAAACCTGGCCAATCGGTAATGGTAAAGAGGTTGGTTGCGGTGAAGAACACCGAAGCGCCACTCACATGCAAGCGCTCTAACCATGCTGGCTCAAAGGTATAAGAGAGCGTGATGTTGCGCAAACGGAAGTATGAGTTGGAATATACATAACGATCGTTAGCCTGAGTGTTGGTATAGACACTAGGCATCCACATCAACTTGGCATACTTGGCATCGGTACGATCCGGTGTCCAAGTGTTGCCATACATCTCGCGCAAGATACTCATACCGATGGCTCCACTGGCTGATTCCTGCATCGTGCTGTAGTAGGCATCACCACCTAACTGATACTGGAAGAGCATAGAGAGCGTGAAGTTCTTATATGACAGGGTGTTTGACCATCCGCCGAATACCTTTGGCTCTGGGTTGGCAATCGCCGTACGGTCGGCCTCTGAAATATAGCCATCACCATTGGTATCTACATACATGTAGTCACCTACAGCAGCTCCATCCTGATAGAAATCATATCCCTTGTCCATAGCCTGTTCGTTTAACTTACTAATCTGATCCTGACTCTGGTAGATGCCTGCCACTTTATATCCCTTCACGGTTCCCATGGCATGGCCTTCCATATAGAGATCCTGATGCATCATATCGAGAGTTGAACCATTGAGCTTGCTAATCTTATTCCTGTTGGATGAGATACTGAGCATAGTGTTATAGGTGAAATCCTTGGTACGAACCACATCACCACCGATAGAGAATTCAAAACCATTGTTGGTAAGATCAAGAATATTGCTGTAATAGGTGCCGATACCAAACTCAAGGGCGATAGGAGCTGGAGCCAAGGCGCCATCAGTCTTACGATGATAGATATCAAAGCTACCAGTCAGACGACCATTGAATAAAGTAAAGTCGACACCAGCATTATACTCGGTTGTCATCTCCCACTTGATGTTCTTGTTTGGATAAGTAGAAGCAAGGGTGAGTCCGCTCTGTCCGCCATACTGATTACCATTGAAATATTGGATATAAGAAAAGTCTGATACGTTGGTGGAACCAGTCTTACCCCAACTCAAACGGAACTTCAGATCATCAATATATCTTACAGATTCCAGGAAAGGCTCTTGATTGATGCGCCAGGCCAGAGAAACTGCAGGGAAAGTACCGCGCTTGTTACCCGGTCCAAATTTTGATGACTCATCGGAACGAAGACTGAAATCAAGCAGATAACGTGAGAGGAAATCATAGCTCAAACGACCATAGATAGAATTAAGACCACTCTTGGAATAAGTCTCGGTTGGTTTATTGACGGTGGTTGCAGAACTGGCATTGTTCAATACATCATCGTTAGGGAAACCACTATAAGCCTGGTCGTGTTCCTTGCTCCAATACCTGTCAGCACTATAACCAGCCATCACGTCAAAACGATGAGCTTCGGTAAGCGTGAACTTGTAGTCGGCACGGAAATTGATAGAAGTATTGGTGTTGCGATAGTTACTCTCAGCCAAGGTTGATGTTGGCTCCATACCGAACTGTTCCGGGAGCGTAATCTTTGGCGAGAAATAACTGTTGCTGAAGATGAATCTGGATATATTGGCATCAGCATGAAGAGTCAATCCCTTGACAGGCTTAATATCAATATAAGCATTGCCAGAGAACTGATCATTTTCATACTTCGTCTTGCGCTGGAGTTTAGCTACCGCATTGGCATCATTATAGGTATCGGTATAAAGACCGAACTTATCTACACGCTGGAAATTGCCATCCGCATCGCGTACAGCCAAATCCGGACGAGTCATCCATCCGTCATTATCATATCCCAAGGCAGGATCGTTACTTCCACTCTTACGTGAAGAATAGGTATAATCGAGCACACCTCCCACGGTGATGTATTTGTTGATTTCAGAATCTATAGAGAGTCTTGCACCATATCGCTCCATACGGTCATTAAGTAACAGACCTTCCTGGTTCATTCCGTTGAAAGAGAAAGAATAGTTGGTTTTGTTGCTTCCACCTCTGACAGCCACATTATACTGATGTGTAGGTGCATTCTTGTTGATTACCTCATCTGCCCAGTTGACATTATCCTTGCCATAAAGACTCTCATTAAGACCATTATAGGTATAAAGACCCGTTTCTTCATTGAGCGAAACATTTCCATACTGGTTAAGAATATAATCAAAACCATACATACCTACTATCGAACTGCCGTTGTTCATACCATTTACCGTATTGCGCAGAATCTCGTCCTGCACATTCTTGTATTCAGAAATGTTCAATGGCTTATAGTTCTTGATAGGATTACTGAACGAGAATGTGTAGCCGAAATCTACCTTGGTCTTTTCATTGCGCTTACCATTTTTCGTCTTGACAATGACGACACCATTGGCTCCACGTGATCCATAGATCGCAGTAGCTGCGGCATCTTTCAGCACATCGATACTCTCAATATCGTTTGGTGAGATATTGATGAGCGGGTTGATGCCGGTATCCTCCATAAAGGTAGGAACGCCATCAATGACATAAAGAGGCTGGTTGTTGTTACCTTTACCCGATTTAGGATAAGGAGATGTAATACCGCGGATGTTTAACTTGAGAGATGAACCAGGTTCACCATTTGCGGTAGTAGCCAATACGCCCTTTACAGTACCCTGAAGAAGACCATCGAGGGTTGGTGTGGTAGCAGCCAACTTGCTTATCTGTTCCTGACTCACGGTAGAGATAGCGGTAGTTACATTCCTACGGCTCTTGCTGCCGTAACCGATGACAACGAGATCATCCAGCGCAACATGATCCAACTCCAGCATCATGTTTTGCTCTTTTACGCCACGAAATTCAATACTCTTCGATTTGTAACCAATGCTGGAAAATACAATTTTAGGATGCGCCATAGATGGAAATTCCAGTATGTAGTTACCATCAGCATCTGTGATAACGCCATAGCTTGTGCCTTCGATCTGCACCGTGACACCTACCAGAGGATTTCCCTCTGAATCAATCACTCTTCCTTTTACAAAGGTATGACCTTTTTCTTGCACATTTTCAATACCAGCCGCAAAACTAGTTTGAAATGGGGGGGCAGCCTGCACAAAGCTGGCTGAAGTTGCTGCCAAGAAAAGCAACAAGCTTTTTTTCTTCTTCATAATAACTGAATGTTAGTTAAACTTCATGTTCATGGCACAAAAGTATAAAAAATATCTAAAACTGTAGCATCATGTTACAAAATTAACTTATTTTATACACATATTCCTGCATTTTCTCCTATTTTCCTTACATTTTCCCGGTTTTTAAGTCTTTTTCTCTAAAAAAATGCTATCAGTAAGCGTTCAAATCAAACAAAGTGTATTCTGTTCTCCGTAATACATTATTTAAAGAGGATCCCATAGCTTTTGTGTTATGGAACCCTCCCCTACTCTACTTAGAGTTTCATTTCTTCATATTCCAGTCCGAAGACATCCGCTACGGCCTTGAATACCACCTTTCCATTTACAATATTCAAACCTCTATACAAGGCTTTATCCTCCTTACATGCCTTTCGCCAACCCTTGTCAGCAAGCGCCAATGCATATTTCAGCGTAGCATTGGTCAAGGCTGTAGTAGAGGTATTTGGCACTGCACCAGGAATATTAGCTACTGCATAATGAACGATTCCATCGACCATATATGTCGGATCAGAATGTGTGGTTGGATGCGATGTCTCAAAACAGCCACCCTGATCGATGGCAACATCAACAAGTACAGTTCCTGGCTCCATCAATTTCAACATATCTTTCGTAATAAGATGCGGTGCCTTATCGCCTGGTACGAGCACACTACCCACTACGATATCCACATCTGACAATTCCCTACGGATATTATGCTCGTTGGAATAGAGCGTGTGTACATTGATAGGCAGCTCCATCTCTAACTGACGAAGACGAGGCAAACTGATATCTGTAATCCATACATCAGCTCCCATACCTGCAGCCATTCTTGCTGCAGCTTCTCCTACGGTTCCGCCGCCCAATACCAAAACCTTGACGCGGTTCACACCAGGTACACCACTCATCAGTTTCCCTTTTCCTCCCTTTGTTTTCTGCAAATAAAAAGCACCGTTAACAATGGCCATTCTTCCAGCTACTTCACTCATCGGAATGAGTAAAGGCAAAAGGTGGTTATCTGTCTCCACAGTTTCATAAGCCAGACAGACAGCACCACTCTTGAGCATGGCATCGGTAAGTTCCTTGTCACAGGCAAAATGGAAATAAGTGAATACAAGTTGGTCCTGATGGATAAGAGGATATTCCTCGGCGATAGGCTCTTTCACCTTAACTATCATTTCCGCCTCACGATATACACTCTGAATGTCGGGTAAGATTCTGGCTCCTACCTTTTCATACGCTTCATCAGCAAATCCGCTGTTCTCTCCAGCCGTATGCTGAACCATCACTTCGTGACCATGTCGAATGAATTCAGCTACTCCTGCTGGTGTCATTCCAACACGGTTCTCATTATTCTTAATCTCTTTTGGAATACCAATTTTCATGATGTTATAGTTTTAAAGGTTCGACATCCGTTTAACTTTGTAAAGATACTGAAAATTTCAATAGGTTGTATGCACTTAGATGAAAAATTAACATATCTTATATAAACTATTTCTGTTGAACATACGTATTTTAGTTTATTAGGCAATTAGACTAAACTAAAGTTCTAATTTTATATATGATAGATATTCTACAAAAAGAATAATCAAAATGCTGAATTATAAAGTGTTAACATGTTAGGTTTGAAATATACATGTTTATCTCGCCAATCATTAGATTATTATAATTGCTGGCAGTTAGTATATTTATTTAAACGTAGTTTTGTATTTTCGTTTATCATAACATACGGCTTTACGTATATTAGTTTATTGGTTCTTTTGTTTATATAGCTATACATAAATAAGTTTATTCATATATCAGTATAATCGTTTAAAAGTATAATAGTCTATACAAATATATGTTTAATAGAACATCCATATATAAGTTTAATTAATTTGTCCGTCAATTAGGATATCCATATTTTCGTTTAGTAATACATTCGAAGTGATGCTTATTCTTCATGAAGATTGTTAGAAAAGTATAAAAAAAAGGATATTTACAAAGAAATAAGAAGATAAATTCTTTTATATCAACTATTTTGGCTATTTTTGCAACCAATATTAGAACTTAAGAACATTAGATAATCCAGAAATAAGACTTTTAGTCTTTCAGAACGAAAGAATATAAGTCAATCCGTTTATTCTAATTGCCAGCAATTCTAATATATGTAAATTGTATTAAACAATAACGTGAAATAAGGAAAAAAGAAATATGAAACATGAACTACAGGAAATTGTTGCAGTAGTGAACAACAAGGGTGGAGTAGGCAAGACGGCTACTGTGCAGTCTCTGGCTTCTGGCATAGTCCGGTTGAATCACAATCTCAGGGTTCTGGTAATAGACTTAGACCCACAATGCAACCTCTCTTCGCTTTTCGGAGTAAGAGATAACGAATATGATAACATATACAACGCCATGTGCAAACAGAGTGGTGTGCCAGTCTACAAATGTAAAAATGGGGTATATGCAGTTCCAGGATCTGCTCAGATGGAAAATATAGAACAACACCTTCCAGGAGGCCCTTCACTGAGAGAACAGATGAAGAGCTACACGGTATTACTGGGATGCTTGCAAGACAACGATTGCCATGACATGACAGGAGAAGGACTGAAAAACGTATTTGATGATTTCGACTACATTTTCATCGACTGTCCTCCAGCACTTTCCAAGAACACTTATAATGCTTTGGTTGCAGCGAGCAAGATTTTGATTCCAGTACAGATGGAAGCATTATCTGTCAAGGGAGTAAGTGAAGTACTCAGCGTAATGGATGAAGTGAAAGAGTTCCACATGAACGATAATTTGGAATTACTTGGACTCCTGCCAGTTATGGTAGATGAACGAACCAAGATTACCAAGCAGTTGAGCAAACTTTTAGGCGAAAAACATGGCGACTTAATTCTGCCTTGCCGTATCCGACGCTCTGTAAAGTTCCTGGAAGCTCAGGCACACGGACAAAGCATATTCGAATATGCACCTTACTCAAGTACAGGTATCGATTACGAAAT
>CAVBFV010000172.1:0-7088 GCA_963594575.1 Lachnospiraceae bacterium
AGCGTGGTCTGGACTGCGAGAAGAGTTGTCCAAAGATCTTCGAGCGTTATCTCGATCCTGCCTCTATCAAGATGTTCGAGGATATGGGTGTCATGAAGAAGAACGAGCTGGAAGCCCGCAACGAGGTGAAATGGGAGACCTACACCAAGAAGATTCAGATTGAGGCTCGTGTAATGGGTGACTTGAGCATGAACCACATCATCCCAGTGGCTACTCACTATCAGAGTCAGCTGGCCAAGAATGTGGAGAACATGATTGACATCTTCGGTGACGAGGAAGGCAAGAAATTGACTGCCCGCAACATCAATATCATCAAGAAGATTGCCGAGCGCACTCAGAGCATCGAGACAGGTGTTGAGGAGTTGGTAAATGCCCGCAAGGTAGCCAACAAGATTGAGAACGAACACGATAAGGCAATTGCTTATCATGACACAGTAGCTCCAAAGATGGAGGAAATCCGTTATCAGATTGACAAGTTGGAGTTGACAGTAGCCGATGAGCTCTGGACCTTACCTAAGTATCGTGAACTCCTGTTCATCCGCTAATCAGCAATGTCTTCAAAATAGATAAGACATATTTCTGACAGATAAAAAACAAAGCTCTAACAAGAGCTACTCTTCATCAGATATAACAATTGAACGATCAATCTATTTCTTTTATTGGTTGTTTAAGTTTGCGCGGAGTGTGGTTGTGAAATCACGCTCCGCTTTTTTATATACGCAGAAAAAAACTGTAATAAGCTTCATTGCCCGATGAAGCCTACTTCAACTATCAATGAAGCCTGTTTCGATGACTAACGAAGCAGGCTTCATAAAACTTATGTAATTCTATTCATTGATACAAGCCGCACAAATAAACTCGCTTAAACTAAATGCTATATCTTTATGAGCATACGTACCACCATAACGCCCAGACTTTGCAATCAAACCAATTGCATTGGTGGTATCTATCCATTTTTTAGGAGAAAGAGTAAAAGCATTAAGACCTGCCTCTTTTTTAAACCCCTCGAATTCGAGGGGTTTAAAAGAAGGATTATATAAACCTTCTCAAAATCCTTAACACTTATTTTAAAGCGATTCAATCCCGCTTGATTTCTAATTATGGCGAATTCGCCATAATTAAAAATCGGATTGTATATCTTCTCCCAAATTCCAATATATTCCAATGTATTTCTATTACGTAACCAATCTGTTACAAAAAACTCACCATCTTTTGCTTTCATCATATCTGTAAGACAGATATAGTCCTCACCATTTAGGTTCAAAACAGAAACTTCTGTTGTATTTACTATAATTTTTGCCATATTTTGTCAATATTTGGTTTGTGCTTACAAAATTAATAAAAAAACTCAAACTTGCAACAAATTTACAACAGAAAGCAGCAAAATAAACCAAGTTCACCATTCTCATCCACGTATGGAAAAGGAATATGATGTGGTCAATAGCAGCAGGCACCCTTTGCTATATGCTCCTCATCAGAATTCTACACTTTTAATCCCGATAAATCCATCTTATATGTCACATTCTGAACAGAATCTTTTTCAAGAAACATAAGCATATAAATCGGGGCATAAGTCACCTTACCCTTTTTCTCTACATTTCCATTACAAAGAACCAAACCGTGAGGGATTTTATATTCTGTAGATGCCATCACATTCGAAAGAGCATTATGACGGTCATAATCCTTACCAGACTTCACCTCTATTGGCAGAACCTGTCCTTTGTACTCCACCACAAAATCCAACTCGCCTAAGCGCTTATTGTTAAAGTAATAGAGATCAAAGCCATGAGCTTTCAACTCCTGAGCAACTACATTCTCATAGATGGCTCCAAAATTGATAAACTGTTCATCGTTTAAAAGACGTAACTGAATGCCATCAGCAAACTGACTGATCAACAACCCCACATCATTTTGGAATAATTTGAAAAGGTTTCTTGTCTTAGCCAGCAACAATGGTATTTTAGGTTCCTCCACATTATAAGTAGGGAGCGCCACACCAGCATCCCGAAGCCAAAGAAAGCTATTTTCATAATTAGCAAATCTAGCTTGCTGATTTAAGCTTTTAAGAATAAAACGCTTGTTTTTAGCATTCAATTCTGATGGAATCAATTGGAATATTTCCTGGATATACAACTTTTGATTATTGTCATCCACCTTATATTTCATGATATCACGCTGATACTCCAAAAGAATACTCTTCTGCACATCAATCACGCGCTGTAAATTATTGCTATCTAAATAGGTCTGAACAGCTTGCGGCATTCCTCCAACTATCAAATACAAGCGAAAAGCTCTCATTAATTCATGATGTACAAAATCATCTACAGGCGTCATTTCTTCCCAGTTTTTACGGATGACATCCAATACGTCTGCAGATAAGCCTATAGCAGAATAGAACTCATGCAGATCAAGTGGGAACATTTCCTTGACATCCAGATAGCCAACAGGTTCAGAACGCAAATTATTCAATTCGATACCCAGCAAAGAACCACTTAAGGCATAGCGATAACTTCCTTCATCAACTAGAAACTTGATAAGGGTTACAACTTCAGGATAAACCTGCACTTCATCAAAAAAGATGAGAGTCTTTCCTTTTACAAGAGGCTTATGCACGAAAGCCGTCAGACGAAATAACATATCCTTTACATCTTTGGCTCCATTGAAGATACCTATAGCCTCAGGAGAAGTTATGAAGTTGATTTCAACGAAATCATCAAAGTTTCGCTGAGCAGCCTGCCTTATAGAGTAAGTCTTACCTATCTGTCGAGCTCCCGTAAGCAACAATGCTTTATTCGTTGCATGAAAGAAATCATCCAAATATTTATCTATCTTTCTATTAATCATACACTTATCTCACTAAAATACATTTTTCCAATGTAAAAATGGCCTATTTTATACATTTTTCCAATCACTTTTCAGACTATTTCTTACACTTTTCCAACTTTTGGATGATGCAAAGATAAATAAATAATCTGATAGTACAATCATTTATTAAGATATTTAAACCTTTTTATATGGCAGGCGCCCTCTGCTATATGCTGCTCATCAGAATCTGACTACACATATTTCTCCATCAACACAAAGGTGATGAAGCCCAGGAGAAGAGCGTAAGTGGCTTGCTTCTGAAAGCCATGGGCATGAGTTTCGGGAATCATCTCATCGCTCGTTACATAAAGCATGGCGCCACCGGCAAAGCCCAACATCACGGGGAGGAAGGTGGTAGAGGCTGAGCCCAAACCGAAACCCACCAGAATACCTACCACTTCGAGCAAAGCGATGAAAATGGAAATGAAGAAGGTACGGACTGCTGTAACACCTGCCAGCATCAAGGGAGCAATGATCACCATTCCCTCAGGAATGTTCTGCAGGGCGATACCGAAGGAAACGCCCCACTCCGTTGCTCCCTCTGCCGAACAGACACTCACTCCAGCAGCCATGCCTTCGGGCAGTTTATGTAGGGCTATCGCCATCACAAAGAGCATCACATGACTGAGCCTGGCATTGTTGCGATGCTCCTCGGGGTCTAGTCCCGTGATATGATGAAGATGGGGAGTTACCAGATCTAGCACATTCAGAAACAGGGCTCCTGCCATCACGCCGATTACTACCAGCCACCAAAGACTGGTCTGTTCGAAGGCTGGCACTATCAGTCCCAACGTGGAAGCTGCCAGCATGATTCCGGCACAATATCCCAATACGGCGTCGTTCCATTTGTGAGGCAACTCCTTGACGAAGAATCCCAAAATGGCACCTATAATCGTGGCACCGCAAAGCCCGGCAGCACTAATCAATACGTTTGTCATAATCAATATAATATATCGAAGTTATCCAGTTAAACACATGAAGATACAGATACATCATAGAAGAAAAAAAGCATGGACAACCATCACGGTCATCCATGCCCATCTATTTCGTATCTGATCTATTCTATTTTTATAAAATGTGTATGCCATGGTGAAATTGGTTTTCTCCAATTTCGCATAATCGCACCTATTTCAACTTCTTATAACCGTAAACTGCGCTATTGCCCAACTGCTCTTCAATGCGGATAAGCTGGTTGTACTTAGCCATACGGTCGGTACGGCTCATAGAACCCGTCTTAATCTGACCGGAGTTTGTTGCTACGGCAATATCAGCAATTGTTGTATCCTCGGTTTCACCAGAACGATGGGAAGTAACGGTGGTGTAACCATGACGGTGAGCCATCTCGATAGCATCCAGTGTCTCAGTAAGAGAACCAATCTGGTTCACCTTGATGAGGATAGAGTTGGCAGCACCCATCTTGATGCCCTTCTCCAGGAACTTCACGTTGGTAACAAAGAGGTCGTCACCAACCAACTGGCAACGATCGCCAATGGCAGCAGTCAACTTCACCCAGTTGTCCCAATCGTTCTCGTCAAGGCCATCCTCGATTGAATCGATAGGATATTTGGTAATCAGTTCTTCCAGGAACTTGATCTGCTCAGCAGCAGTCAGTTTTTTACCATTAGGATCCTTCTTCTTACCATCCTTCAACTGGCGATAATCGTAGTACCACTCACCATTCTCCTGAACAGCAAACTCGCTGGCAGCACAGTCCATTGCAATCTTCACATCCTTTCCAGGCTCATAACCGGCATCCTTGATAGCCTGACAGATGCTGTCGAGCGCATCCTCAATACCATCGAGTGCAGGAGCAAAACCGCCCTCATCACCTACGGCAGTAGAAAGACCGCGGCTCTTCAGGAGCTTAGCCAAGGCATGGAACACCTCAGCACCCATACGGATAGCCTCCTTCTCGGAAGGAGCACCCACAGGACGGATCATGAACTCCTGGAAGGCGATAGGCGCATCAGAGTGAGCACCACCATTGATGATGTTCATCATAGGAACAGGAAGGGTGTAAGTATTGCAACCGCCGATGTAGCGATACAATGGGATGTGGAGATACTCAGCAGCAGCATGAGCCACAGCCAGAGAAACACCGAGGATGGCATTGGCACCCAGGTTTGACTTGGTCTTGGTACCGTCGAGTTCCAACATCTTATAATCGATGGCACGCTGCTCCAAGGCAGAAAAACCTACCAAAGCCGGAGCAATCACCTGATTCACATTCTCCACAGCCTTCAAGACGCCCTTGCCGCCATAGCGGTTCTTGTCGCCATCACGAAGTTCCAAAGCCTCGTTCTCACCAGTGGATGCACCAGAAGGAACCGATGCACGACCTACGACACCTGACTTCAAAGAAACTTCAACCTCAACTGTAGGATTGCCACGAGAATCCAAGATTTCTCTTGCATGAACATTTTCAATAATCATAATTCTATAATATTTTTAATTACATAAAACATTTTTTCCGAGTGCAAATTTAGGTATTATCTGACAAATCTCCAAATTTCGGGCATCATCAAAAGTAGGTATCGCCCGAAAATACCTACATATAGGTAAGGAGAGGCATGGAAATTTGAGATGCTACCAAATTGTCATTTTATTTTAATTTTATCAATCCGTTCTTCGAAATCCTCCTTTTGCATAGCACCCATCTGCACAGATGGTTTGCCTTTCACGGGGATGAAGAGGAAGGTAGGGATGCTGCTGATACCGAAAACAGAAGCAAGTTCGGACTCCTGGTCGATATCCACCTTATAGAAATCTATCTTGCCGGCATATTTCTCGGCGAGAGATTCCACTACGGGAGCCATCATCTTACAAGGACCACACCAGGTGGTATAGAAATCGATGACGGCAGGACGGGAACCGGCGAATACCCATTCATCCGGATGAGCCTCGTAATCCATAATCTTTTTCCTGAAATCAGATGTGGTGAGATATTGCACCTTGGCAATTTCAGTTTTCTCAGACTTCCCTACAGTCGTTTGAGGAGAAACATCAGGTGCTTTCCTGTTCTGAGAACAAGAAACAAGAAATGGTAGAAATAAAACAGCTGCTAATATGATTTTCTTCATAGTTTTTCGTTGTTTTAATTTGAGAAGGTATGCCATTAGGCTATAACACACCCTCTTATTACAATTAATCACTAATAAATAATCACTACTCCTAATCACTACTCCTAATCCTTCAAAGAATAAGTAACGGTAGTAACAACCCTTACCTTTTTAATATATGGAGTATTGGAATCGCGGTCTTCAATAGAGAACTGGCCCTGGTCGGCATTCATAATCTTGTCTATCTTACTCTTGCTGTTCTCAGCAAACTGGGTAGCAGTCTGCTCAGCATTCTCTATCGCCTCCTGCATCATTTTAGGTTTCATCTGCCGGAAGGCAACATACTCATACTTCACCGGATTCTCGTAACCACCATCCACAATGGCAACACCTTTCTGAAGCAGATCACCCTGACGGGCAATGATACTGCGGACCAGTTTCACATTCTTCGATGTAACCGTGATGATGGAAGTAATGTTATAACGATACCCCTGGCGGTTTTCGCCATACCGTTCAGCATTGAGGTCGATGACCACAGGCGCATTCACATTGATTTCATTAGCCTTAACACCATTCTCCACCAGGAAGTTTCTGATGGTTCTCGTGGTGGCATTGATTTTTTGATAGAGTTCAGGCAGGTCGTTGCCTATTTCCTTGGAAACGATAGGCCACGTCACCTTATCAGCCTCCACCTCCTTTTCGGCAAGACCTTTCACTACAACCTTTCGGTCTTTACTAATCACACTTTCAAGTCCCGACTTGATACAAAATCCAAGCATGATGATGCCGATGGCTAAAATCACGGCTTGCTTAATACCAGAATTGATGTTCATAATTAGTCCTCCATTATTAAGTTGTTAAAATTGAGTTTCCATTCTATCTCAGATTGAGTTGCAATTTGAGTTTTCAAAGATACAATAAAAATATAGAAAAGCAACACTTTATAATGATAAAATATGCTAAAATAGCCCATATCAACCCATAAACGCCATTTTTCTGCCTGTTTTTTTTGCATATATAACAAAAAAGCCTTAACTTTGCCTATTGAATAATTCTAACCAAACAATAAAATGGATTACAACATGATTGGGACCGCATGGTCGTTACTGCCTCCTATCGTCGCCATCGCTCTGGCGCTGAAGACGAAGGAGGTCTATTCTTCTC
>CAVBFV010000173.1:0-7036 GCA_963594575.1 Lachnospiraceae bacterium
CAACAGCGCCTACATACTCCTTATATTTCTGAATGTCCCCGGCAGTGGAAACACTGATGGCCTTGATTATCTTCATATCCCCCCTTGCTTCGCGCAGCTGCTCACACAGTTGCCTGCTCTCGTTTCCATGCATCTGCACCGCATTCAGGGAGAATGAATGAATCTTGTCCAACATCGTGGAAACGGAATCATTCACGAAGACTCCCACTCTGCACACATTGCGGTCAGCATCAGAGCGAGCCACCACCTGACTGGCATACCGTGGAGACTTAGGATAGAAGATGAATCCCATCATATCTACGCCGAGTTGCGCAACCTGCTTTACATTATCAGGTTCACGCATTCCACAAACCTTTACTAACATTTTCTTTATTGTTTTAAGTTTCGCAAGTTTTGTCCCACACGCCCTGAAAGGGCAGAAGCTCCTAGCCCAGGGCATCGCCCTGGGTAATTACGGACGCAAACCTGTCGCCCTGTAAGGGCAAAAGCTTTCAAGTACCAGGCAATTTACAAAGCTTTTGCCCTTACAGGGCGCCTTGCTGATTGCTATTATACCCAGGGCGATGCCCTGGGCTAGGAGCTTCTGCCCTTTCAGGGCGTGCTGCTTCTGGAGCTTTTGGGCCTTCAGCCCGTACTTAAGCCACATGCGAAAGTTCAATATGCAATATTTTGTGCAAAGATATTAAAAATTTTGTAATAAACCGCGATTTATCCGTTTTTTTTTATATTTTTGCAGAATGAATCATCTAAAAGCAAACATTTTAGGGCTCGCTCTGCTCTGCTGCCTCCCGATGGGCGCACAGCTGAAGTGGAACCAGGCCTATCAGACATATATCAACCAGTATAAGGATCTTGCCATCGAGCAGATGCTCCGTTACCGCATTCCAGCCAGCATTACCCTAGCACAGGGACTGTTTGAGAGTGCGGCAGGAAGGAGCGACCTCGTACGCCAGGGCAACAACCACTTCGGCATTAAATGTCACAACTGGACGGGACCAACCCAGTACCACGACGATGATGCCCGGGGCGAATGCTTCCGCGTATACCAGGACGCAAGAGACAGCTACGAAGACCACAGCAAGTTTCTGGCGCGCCAGCCACGCTACGCACGCCTCTTCGAACTCTCGCAGCACGACTACAAGGGATGGGCTCGCGGACTGAAAGCCTGCGGCTACGCCACCAACCCGCAGTATGCCAGCAAGCTGATACAGATCATAGAGCTCTATAAGCTCAACCAGTATGACAAGGCCAAGCGCTACGACCGCTTCATGGCTACCCACAGCGGTACCGACCAGCCTGTAAACGCCGAAGGATTGCTGCACCCTATCCACATCTTCAACAAGAATTACTATCTCTATGCCCGCGAAGGCGACACCTTCAAGAGCATAGGCAAGGAGGTGGGCATCAGCTGGCGCAAACTGGCTCGCTACAACGAGCGCAACAAGCACGCCGTGCTGCACAAGGGCGACATCATCTACCTGAAGAAGAAACGCTCCAAGGCACCTAAGCAGTATAAGAAGCGCCCTCACGTGATACAGCCGGGCGAAAGCATGTACACCATCTCGCAGAAGTATGGCATCCGACTGGAGAAACTCTACAAGATGAACCATCTCGACCCTAACATCCCGGTAAGCGTAGGAACACGACTGAGGGTGAGATAAGTGATTAGTGATTCGGTCACTTGGTGATTCGGTGAGAAATGTGAATGTGAATGTGAATTTCAAATGAAAATACAATGAAGAGAATGATATTATCCCTCGCCACCATGGCGATGCTGATGGCGTCCGGCACAATAAAGGCGCAAAACTTTGACGACTATTTCACAGACAAGACGCTGCGGGTAGACTATACCTTTGCCGGCAACCAGAAGCAGCAGATGATAGCCGTAGACGAACTCAACGTGATGCCACGCTGGTACGGCAAAAGGCAGCGACTGGCCGAACTCCCGGTAGAGGGCAACGGACAGATAACCGTACGCGACCACCGCTCGGGCAAAATCATCTACCGCAACTCCTTCTCCACCCTCTTCCAGGAATGGCTCTCCTATCCAGAGGCAGAGAAGAACACGCAGAGTTTCGAGAACGTATTCCTCGTTCCGATGCCGAAAGATACCGTAGACATCACCCTCGACCTGCGCAACAACCGCCGCGAGATAACCACCACGCTCACCCACCAGGTAGCGCCGAAAGACATTCTGATTCATCAGAAAGGCAACAAGCCTACACCATACGTCACCCTGCAGCAGGCTGCCGACACCACCCGATGCATCCACATCGCATACGTGGCTGAAGGCTATACCGATGCAGAGATGCCTGTCTTCCTGAAAGATGCGCAGGAGGCTACAGAGGCCATCTTCGCCCACGAACCCTTCAAGAGCATGAGAGACCGCTTCAACATCGTAGCCGTAAAATCGCCATCCAAGCAGAGCGGACCTAGCATCCCAGCCCAGGGCATCTGGCACGAGACCGCCCTCAGCTCTCATTTCGACACCTTCTACAGCGACCGCTACCTTACCACCCTGCATCTCAAAGACCTGCACAACTGGCTGGCAGGTACCCCTTACGAGCACATCATCGTGCTGGTAAATTCGGATAAGTATGGCGGTGGCGGCATCCTCAATTCATACAATCTCACCACCTGCCACCAGAAATGGTTCAAGCCGGTAGTGGTGCATGAGTTTGGCCATTCCTTTGCCGGACTTGCCGATGAATACGCCTACGAGCAGGAGCAGATACCGATGTATCCTCACGATGTAGAGCCTTGGGAGAAGAACATCACTACCCTTGCCGATTTCCACGGAAAATGGGAGAACATGATAGACAAGAAGACCAAGATTCCTACTCCGCTCTCAAAGAAAGAGAAGGAGGCGGTGAGCAAGGTGGGTGTCTTCGAAGGTGCCGGATACAGCGTGAAGGGCGTTTACCGCGGTGTGCAGGACTGCCGTATGCGCATCAACGAAACGCCGGAATTCTGCCCGGTATGCAAGAAGGCGCTGCAGGACCTCATCGACTTCTACACGAAATAAAGAAATCATAAAAACATTATATCTATGAAAGAGCAAAACCTAAACATCAGATACATGGTGGCTCAGCTCTCAGAGTTGAGCCAGCAGGAGCAGGAGCTCGTAAACAGGGCGAAGGCTGCCACCAGCAATGCGTATGCTAACTACAGCCACTTCTATGTGGGAGCAGCCCTGCTTCTGGCCGACGGCAGAATAGTGATTGGAGCCAACCAGGAGAACGCCGCCTTCCCTTCGGGACTCTGTGCCGAGCGCAGCGCCATCTTCGGTGCCCAGAGCAACTATCCCGACCAGCCTATCCTGACGCTTGCCATAGCTGCGAGAAACGGGAACGGCTTCCTCAAGTCGCCTATCTCGCCATGCGGAGCCTGCCGCCAGGTGATACTGGAGATGGAAGACCGCTACCAGCGCCCCGTACGCATCCTGCTCTATGGCGAGAACGGCACCTACTGCTTCGACAGCATCAAAGACCTTCTCCCCTTCTGCTTCGTTGATTCGAACATGAAGGAATAAGGATACAAGAAAAGGCACGGCGTAAAGTTTGTCCTCTACAGTTTTAAGGCACGGATTACACGGATTACACGGATTTTTTATGAGATTATAATCGCTTAAATTAGAAAACATAAATCCGTGTAATCCGTGTAATCCGTGCCTTATCTTATACCCTAGGCAAGAATCTTATGACACACCCTCTTCTTATTCCTCCTTATACTCAAAGCATCCTGCGGCAGGCTGCTCTTTCTTTCTCGGCAAACCATCACGGTCGGTTGCCGGAAGCGTTTCCGCATCTGCCTTTCCTATTGCTGCCGACTCCTTACGCAGATGGAAATCATATTTCAGATTATCGGTGTCGAAAAGGCGGAAATGCTTCTCGGCAAACACCGTCGTATCCTTGATGTCCTCATAAACCACATGGGTGAACTTCAGACTGTCGTCCGTCTCCAGTTTCTCCGTGCGCAACACACAATGGTCGAAGAGGAAATTGAAGGCATCCTCCTCTTTCGGAGCCTCCCAGACCACCTCATCATCATGATAGCCCGTTACGAGCGAATTTCTCACCTCGAAACGAGGCAGCGGAGAGGCAAAACCGATGGCAGACTCGCGGCGCCCGTCAAACGGATAGAACTGGGCTATGGTGCAGCCGTTTACCTCAACATCGCCACCCTCAACATAGAGCGGATGCTTCAAGCAATTGGTTATCTGCGAGTTAAGAATCTGCACCTTGGCAGAATCAATCCTCACACCGTAGCCCTGACTGTTATGAATCGTAGCATTCTCGATGAGCAGTTTCTGCTTCGTAGCATCGCCCGCTTCTATCATCACAGCATCGTAGGCACTATGAATATCAGCAAACGAAATCCTGCAGTCATGAGCCGAAGACATCAGTCTGATTCCCTGCCATTGTCCCGGTGTACGGTCATAAGGCAGATAATCGAACATGTGGTCCAGTCGGTCGCCCCGCATCACCACTTCCCTGTCCTTTTCGCCCTCAATCTTCAGCGACCCGAACACCTGCAAACCCGCATTCTCGTGGAAATAGAGTTGGGTGCCCGGAGCAATGGTCAGCGTAGCCGCCGAATCAACCCTGATTCCCCCATAAACCACTACCGGCAGCTTGCTCTCCAGAAGCTTGTCTTCCTTCACCTCGAGCGAATTGAGTTTCATCGCATCCCATGAAAACGCCCTCAGGTTCACCTTCTGCTCCACGCCACTTTCCAGCGCAAACACCAGGTTGTCGCTCACCAGCTGCGGCTCTTCGCTGTTCTGCATCGCCGAAGTCAGTTCTACGAACACACGTATGCTGTCACCCTTCCTGATCTCCACATTCTGCGTCTGGAATCCCGCTTCGGTGCCCAGATAAGAGCCGTCAACATTCACCCGGTAGCCCTTCTGGTTACCGTTTTCCAGCCGCACCGACTGGCAGCGCAGAGCCTTGCCCGTACGGTTGTAAACCCAGAAGCTTCGGGTAGGCGTAGGCACATTCGAGAAGGTGGTATCCATCTTCAGCGTATCTACCGAAAACGAGAGCACATCTCCCCTCGACGTTGAGAAACTCTCATCGTCGGCACAACTGGCAAGCAGGGCGCTCATCGCCATCCCTACACCCATTATATACAAAAATCCCTTTTTCCGTTTCATATCTATAAAAACGGAAAAAGGGAAATATTATTGTATCTGCCTCTACATAAACAGAGCAAAGATGGATGAGCCTACAACCGTCATCACACCGCAAACCACGATGCTCAGACTGCTCATGGCTCCCTCTATGGTACCCATTTCCATCGCCTTTGCCGTACCCAGCGCATGGGCAGAACAGCCGATGGCGATACCTTTGGCAATAGGCTCCTTGATGGAGAGAAGCTTCAGGAATTTCTCGGCAAAGATGTTGCCCAGCACACCCGTTACGATGATGACAACCACCGAAACCGAAACATGACCGCCCAACTCCTCAGAAACGCCGATACCGATGGCGGTAGTGATGCTCTTAGGCAGGAAGGTAACGTAGGACGCATGGTCGAAATGGAAGATGAGGGCGAGAATGAGCACGGAGCAGAGACTCGCCAAAACGCCCGAAACAATGCCGATCATCACAGCCCGATAATTCTTCTTCAGGAGCTCAACCTGCTGATAAAGAGGCACAGCCAGACAGATGGTGGCTGGTGTGAGCAGATAGCTGATGCTGTTGGCGCCAGCCGAATAGGTCTTGTAATCTACGCCCGTCAGCAGGAGCGTGATGATAACGAGGATGATGGAGATGAGCAGCGGGTTCATCAGCGACCATCCCGTCTTCAGTTTCAGCAGCATACCTATGCCGTAGGCAGCCAGACTGATGAGAACGCCGAAGAAGACAGAATCCTGGAACAACTGGTTCATTTCTTCGCCTCCTTTCCTTTTCTGATTACCAACTGCGTAATCCAGCCCGAAGCACCCATCACGACGAAGGTGCTGACCACCGTAACTACGATATACTGGAACCATGCATTGCCGATATCCTGATACGAATCAATCAGTCCTACGGCAGCCGGAATAAACATCACGGGCATGATGGCAATGAGGAAACTGCTGGTTTCACGGATATGCTTCACCTTGATCAGTTTTGTTTCCAGCGCAATAAAGAGCAGGATGATTCCGTAGATGCTTGCCGGAATAGGCAACGGCAGCAAAAAATGGAGCAATTCCCCCGCAAAGGAGAACGCTATGATTATCAAAAATTGAATTAAAAACTTCATGTTGAATTACTTTAAACCTTGGAACTTTGAACCTTTGAATCTAAATCAAGCTAACGTACTGCTCAATGAGGCTTGCAGTCTCTTCTACTCCCAATCGCACAGTATCCAGGCAGATGTCGTAATCATCGGCATTTCCCCAGGTAAGGCCTGTATAATACTTATGATAAGCCACTCTGCAATCCTCGGTGTGCTCCACAAACTCCTCAGCCTCCTCATACGAAAAGCCCTTCTCCTCCTGAATATCCTTGATGCGGGCTTCCAGATTGCCGCTCAGGAAAACAGAAATCAGGTCCTTGCGCTCACGGAAGATATAGTTGCCGCAACGGCCGATAATGATACAGTCTTCATCGCCTATCATATCGGCAAGTGTACGGAGCGGTTTTTCTGTCAGCGCCCTCTGCGTTTCGCCAAGCGACGACATCGAGAAGAGCAGTTCATCAACCGGGCGCTCATCGAAGAACGCCTCCATCTCGTCGAGCACTCCTCGCTGTTCAGCCATTTCCATCAAATTCTTACGGGTATAAAAAGGAATACCATACTTTTCGGCGAGCAGCTTGCCCACGCGAACAGCGCCACATCCACACTGGCGTGCTATCGTAATAATCATGATTCTATAAAATTAAAACGTATATAATAATTACTCAGTTCCGTTATCCCCCTCCAGCCCATCCAGGGCGGGAGTTTTATATAGCAAAAAAGCTAAGAAGATTTGAGTCTTCTTAGCTTTCTTGTGTCGGGGCGACAGGATTCGAACCTGCGACCACCTGTTCCCAAAACAGGAGCGCTA
>CAVBFV010000174.1:0-6977 GCA_963594575.1 Lachnospiraceae bacterium
TCGTGACCTCCTGCGTGACAGGCAGGCATTCTAACCAACTGAACTAACGCACCAATCATGAAATCAAATTGAATGGCTTAGCGCTCATTTTTCATTTGCGAGTGCAAAGGTACTACTTTTTTTTGGTTCTACCAAATTTTTATGCAACTTTTTTACAGAAAATATTGAAAAAACATCGCATCCTCATATCCAACTGGGCTACAAAGCCATTGTTTCAGGATATTATTCCCCTCAAATCCAACAGATTGCAGCATTTTAGCCGCTTTTTGGTTTCTGATACCTACAATAGCATAAATCTGATGAAGATGAAGTATATTCCGGGCATATTGCAACAAGCGTGACACAGAAGCCTTCGCATAACCCTGCCCCTGAAACTCCTTTTTGATGACAATTCCGAGTTCGGCACGGTGATGACGGGGATCAAAATCTGTAAGATCCAGGATGCCCACCTGCTCATTCTGCTCATTCTCTACTATCAGGCGCACCTGATTGTCTACATAAATATCTGCCGAAGCACTGGTTATATAGTCGAGCAGCACCCGGCGCGAATATGGAACATTGGAAACACCCAGTTCCCAAAGCCGATCATCATTCTCTATATGGTAGAGAAAATCCAGATCTTCCAACTCTAAAGCACGTAATCGAATATTCGGTTCTTTCATAAACTACACTTATTAATAATGTACGCGCGTACCTTATAATATAGAAATAAATCTATCCTTATAAATAACCAAATTCATCCTTATCCATCACCTCCCTATCCGTAATCACCTTACCGATGTCCTTCGTATAGGTAGCCAGTTTAATATTCTCCTCAGACCGCTGCGCAAGCTGATGCAGCATCTCTTCATAGCTCATCTCGTCAGCATCAAACAATACCTGGTTTGACAGGTCGACATGAAAAGGAGAAAAGAATCCCAGACTCTTTCTGATTCTCGCAGTCATCATCTGCGTAAGTGCTACAGAAGCACGGGCATAGATGGCAAACTTGATAGGAATGCTCAAGAGATGCGACATACCCGAATAATGTTTACGGAAGAAGATAAGCATCGCCTCATAAAATACATGAACATAGCGGAAACTCGACTTCTGGGTACTTTCACCTTTATAATGCAGAATATCTACAGGCAGATAATAGTTCTGATAACCACCCTTCAAGATACGGTAAGAAAGATCAATATCCTCGCCATACATGAAGAAATCCTCATCCAGCAAACCCACCTTCTGCAAGGCTTCACGGCGGATCATACAGAAAGCACCGCTCACAACCTCTATCTTTGCCGGCTCATCCCATGGAAGATAACCCATGTAATAATGACCGAAACGGCGATGCTTGGGAAACCGGCTGCACAACCCCATCATCTTATAGAAAGCCACCATCGGAGAAGGCAATCCTCTCCTACTCTCAGGAGCTGGTTTGCCATTGGCTCCCAACATCCTTACACCCAGTGCACCGGCATCAGGATGAGAACGCATAAAACTGACAGCATCCTTGAGAACATGCTCACCGATAATGGTATCCGGATTCAGCAAAAGAACCAGATCACTCTCGCTCTTGCGGATAGCAAGATTGTTGGCACGGGCAAATCCGTTATTATGCGTACAGTTTACAACATGGAGATTAGGATATCGAGGCGCCGGAAAACACTGTTCGAGATATTCAACGGTTCCATCCTGAGAATGATTATCCACCACGATAATCTCTGCCGTATCGCCACTTGCATCACCCTGCTGCCCATACTCCAACACACCGATAGCTTTCTCTACCGAACGCAAGCACTGGGCAAGATAGTATTTCACATTATAGCTTACTATGATAACACTGAGTTTCATATCGAATATCAAATATTGGGTACTGAGAATTTAACCTTCCGCCTCTGTCGTTTCGTCCTCACATCTTCCGACAGAAGGATAAACAAAGAAGAGACAGAGAAAAAGGATGATAGCCATATATCCAAAAGCAGGCGCCATCGTCTGATAATACATAAACGTATTGATCAGCATTGGCAAGCAGAGCATATTCAAACGGGCAGTGCCCAGAGGAAGAAGTGCATCTCCCTTACGGGTTACCAACTGACGGTGAATAGCCTTGAAACTGAAGAGTTTGAGCGCCAAAGGAATAACGGCAATGGTAAGAAACTCCATCGCTACGGTAATCACATAGACCAACGTGACATCCCCTGCCAGATTAGTAGGTTCCAGAATTTCTGTCTCATAGAGCAAGACCAGCAGGAATCCTACCAACAGGACAAAGAGGAAATTGGTCATCAATATTCGTTGTACTTGTTTGATTTTCATTTTGTTGTCTTTTGTTATTGTCCAAATGGAGTTCTGTTCAGAATACTCCTTCCGAGAGTCACCTCATCTGTATACTCCAATTCATCACCCACCGAGATACCACGGGCGATAACAGAGAGTTTAACAGGATAATCAGCAAGTTTACGGGAGATATAGAAGTTGGTAGTATCACCCTCCATCGTACTGCTGAGAGCAAAAATCACCTCCTTCACCCCACCTTCAGCCACACGCTGAACCAGCGATTCTATCTCTATATCCGAAGGACCGATACCATCCATCGGCGAAATGATGCCGCCCAAGACATGATAGAGTCCGTGAAACTGCTGCGTGTTTTCTATCGCCAGTACATCCTGCACATTCTCGACAACACAGATGGTAGAAGCATCGCGCCGGGAATCAGAACAAATCGGACAGACATCAGTATCGCTGATATTATGACAAACTCTGCAGTATTTCACTTCACGCCGCATCCTGGAAATGGTATCAGCAAAGAGTTCCACATCCTCACTCTTACGCTTGAGCATAAAAAGTACAAGGCGCAAAGCTGTTTTGCGCCCTATACCTGGCAATTTAGAAAACTCCGCCACTGCCTTTTCCAACAAAGTCGAAGAAAACTGTTGTTGCATCTTAGCAGTTTAGAGATAAATACCAATACCCAGTTTCAAACCTACAGTAGAATAATCTACATGCTTCTTGAAACTCTGATCGTAGTAGATAGCTGGCTCGAGGGTAACCGACTTGCCGAGGAAGAAAGCATAACCTACCTCTACCCCTGGCATGAAATCATTATAACCTCCGGAATGAGCCAACTTTACGCCGCCACCCAGATACAGACCATTCTGCTCAATATAATAACGAGCCTGGGCACCGACAGAGAAATAATCCTTCACGCCTTCAAGACCAGAATGATTATATTCTACCTGCCCCAACAGCATCCAATCGTCTTCTACGAAGTATCCAGCCTTAGCCTGAATACCGAGATTGAGGTCCTGAGAGCCATTATAACTCAAGTTTAAGCCCGTCATCGACGCACCTATATACTGTTTTCCACTTTCAAACTGAGCATGGGCAGCTGTCGAAACGACAAGTGCCAGTGCTGCAATAGCTAATTTTTTCATTCGTATCATATAAATTTACGTATATTGATTAATACTTATATATAAATCTATTGTTTCTTCTGATAACTGCGATACCAACCCAGGAACCATACCAAGGCTATCACCAGAATGATGACACTGCCCGTATAAGCCAGGCTCTCACCCAAAGCCAAAGCTGTTGGCGAAATGAGCAGGAAGGTTGAACATATCACGGTCATAAACAAGGCAGGAACCAGCGTCATCACAAAAGGCTTCTTCTGCTGTACCAGATAAACCGTCAATGTCCAGAGAGTGAACACAGAAAGCGTCTGGTTAGCCCAGCCGAAATACTGCCAGATGATATTGAAACCATCAGGATTCTCCATCTGCCAAACCAGAATGCCCACCGTAAGAGCAAACAACGGAACGCAGATATAAAGACGCTTGCGCATAGAGCGCTGCTCCAAACCGATAAACTCGGCGATAATCAGACGGGCACTTCTCAAAGCCGTATCGCCACTGGTAATAGGCGCTGCGACGACACCCAACAGAGCCAGGATTCCACCAGCCACACCCAACCAGCTGGAACATACTATCTTCACAACGGTAGGCGCATCGAAGTTCCGGATAAGCGACTTGCCGCCATCAAACTGAGCTATAAACTGCTGAGCCACCTCCGGACTTACGCATTCACGCCATCCTCCATAATAGAAGAAATACATGGAAACCGTAGCCCATATCAAGGCAACAACACCTTCTGTAATCATGGCTCCATAGAAAATAGGGCGACCCATCTTCTCATTCTTCATGCATCGGGCCATGAGCGGACTCTGCGTAGCATGGAAACCACTGATGGCGCCACAGGCTATCGTGATAAAGAGGCAAGGGAAAATCGGACTCTTCTGTACAAAAGACTCCGTTCCCAACCAAGCCGGATTCTCATTGAGATTGCAACACTGCAAATTGCTCCAGAGTTCAGGCAATGTAGGCCACTTCACAAAGAGACCTATCATCAGAGCACCCGCCATAAAGAGAAGCGAGAAGGCAAAGAGCGGATAAACCTTACCGATAATCTTATCGATAGGCAGTAATGTAGCGATGACGTAGTAAACGAAAATCACCACAATCCAAAACATCTGGCTGCCCCAGAATGCATCCGTATTACAAATGCCACTCATAATGATAGCCGGACTGTATACAAACACAGCTCCCACCATCATCAGCAAAAGTACCGAAAAGACCAACATCACTTTCTTGGTGCGTCCACCCAAATACTTACCTACCAATTCCGGCAAACCAGCTCCACCGTTACGGATACTGAGCATACCGCTCATGTAATCATGCATGGCTCCTGCAAAGATACACCCGAAGATAATCCACAGATAAGCCACCGGTCCGTACCAGGCACCCATAATGGCACCGAAGATAGGACCCGTTCCTGCAATGTTGAGGAACTGAATCATGAAGATCTTCCAACTAGGCAGTACCATAAAGTCGACCCCATCGGCTTTGGTCACTGCAGGCGTAGGGCGGTCATCAGGACCGAACACATGCGCCACAAACTTTCCATAAAGAAGGTAACCCAATACAAGGGCGACCAAACTAATAACGAAACTGACCATTTTTCTTTTATTGCTTAAAATTTTCTCTCTTTCCGGTGCAAAATGCACTTTATTTTAATATTTCAACCGCAAAAGTAATATTTTTATTTGAAATAAAAAAAAATATTGGTATCTTTGTTGCCAAATTGTAAGATTATGAAGAGATTTAAGATATTTTTTATCGTTTTATGCTCTGTTTTGGCCGCTAAAGCCCAGAGTATTGTGTTCAATAACCAGGTGCCGAAACATGAAGTAAGAGCTGTATGGCTGACAACCATAGGAGGCATCGACTGGCCACACTCTTATGCCCAGTCTTCTTATTCTGCCGAAAAGCAGAAAAAGGAACTGACGGATATACTGGACCGGTTACAGCAGGCTAAAATCAATACCGTACTGATACAGACCCGCGTAAGAGGTACCATGATTTATCCGTCGGCATACGAACCTTGGGATGGATGTCTGTCAGGATTTCCGGGCAGAAGTCCGGGCTATGATGCCCTGCAGTTTGCCATCGACGAATGCCATAAGCGAGGTATGGAACTGCATGCCTGGGTGGTAACCATCCCTGTAGGAAAATGGAACGCACTCGGCTGCAAAACCCTCCGACAGAAGATGCCGAAACTCATCAAGAAGATTGGAGCCGACGGATACATGGATCCGGAAAACAGTCGGACAGGCGATTATCTGGCAAACATCTGCAGGGAAATTACACATAAATATAATGTAGACGGAATTCACCTCGACTACATCCGTTACCCTGAAACCTGGAACATCAAAGTGAGCCGGGAACAGGGACGCAGGTATATCACCAACATCGTAAGAAAGATTCACAATGCAGTGAAGGCTGAAAAACCTTGGGTAAAAATGAGCTGCTCACCTGTAGGAAAGTATGATGACCTGAGCAGATACCGGAGCTTTGGCTGGAATGCATACACGAAGGTCTGCCAGGATGCACAGGGCTGGCTCAAGAGCGGTCTGATGGACGAACTCTTCCCTATGATGTATTTCAAGAACGAACACTTCTATCCGTTTGCCATCGACTGGCAGGAACAGAGCCATGGCAAGATTGTAGTTCCAGGACTGGGCATCTACTTTCTCGATCCGAAAGAAGGAAAGTGGAACATCAATGACGTGACGGCAGAAATGTATCACATCCGAAACCTCGGAATGGGATATGCTTTCTTCAGAAACAAGTTCCTCCTGGACAACAAACAGGGTATTCTCGACTTTACCCAACGTTTCAATCCATACCCTTCATTGGTTCCGCCGATGACTTGGGCAAGCAAGAACCAACCGGAACAGCCACAGCAATTATCGGTAATCACCACCGATAACAAGGTATCAGTTTCCTGGAGCAATCCTTCAAACTATACGGATGGCACCAAAATCGCAACCCCTTATATATATAATAATGTATACGCGAGCAAGAAATATCCGGTTGACATCACCGATGCACGCAACCTGGTTGCCGCACGAATCATAGGAAATTCGTTCAAAATAGAAAATCCTGATGCAAAACGTCTGTTTGTTGCCGTAACTTCAATGGACGGATATAGCATCGAAAGCCAGCCAACCCAAGAAAAAGAGGAAGAGAATCCACTTTTTGCCCAAAGCACAGGAGCTGCGAAATTACTCGAATGTGACGGAAAGAAGGTATATCTAGCAGAAACCACCAAAAATCTCATTTTTGACGTTCTGATGGTCGAAACCCTGCAAGGATGCGATATTCTGTACCTCCATGCAAAAGATAACACGCTAGATGTTAGAAACTTAAAGGAGGGCATCTACCGCGTGGTAAGCATCAACAAGAAGGGGTATAGACATACGTTAGGAACCTTCAAGATGAAGAAAAATTGATTTTTTTCGAAAAAAGTTGCGAAAAAATTTGGTGGAATCAAAAAATAGTAGTACCTTTGCACTCGCAATTCAGAAATGAGGCTTTTAAATGTTGCACCCTTAGCTCAGTTGGTAGAGCAACTGACTCTTAATCAGTGGGTCTAGG
>CAVBFV010000175.1:0-6973 GCA_963594575.1 Lachnospiraceae bacterium
CCCTTTTAGCATTCATAACCTATATCGTTTGATTACGGTTGCAAAGGTACGGTGGCTTTATTACACCAGGGTTGCAATGAGGTTGAAAGGCGTTGACGAAGCTGCGACAAAGATGTTACGGCATGTTTTTCCTGTAAAATGCTATATATTAAGGTGTAAACCTCTCATCAGTCAGCTATCACCATACAGAGCCTGAGCACGTTTTCTTCGAAGTGCTCCTTGTCTAGGGCATTGTTCTTGAGCATGGAACGATAGTTATATACGGTTTGTGGCGAATAAGACAGGATGCCGGCTATCTTGGAACTCTCGGTGATGCCTAGTCTTAACAGGGCGCATACACGGAGGATAGGGGGCATTTCGCCGTTCTCTTTCAACTGGATATGAGCCGATTCGGTAAGTTGCTGGTTCAGCTCGCTTACAAAAGTCGGGTACAGAGACAGGAATGCCTTGTCGAATTCCGTCAGAAACTCCTTGTTCTCCTTTTCTGTACTTGATGAGGACGAAAGGAGGCTCAGCAGCTCCTTGCTCTGGTTGGCTTTTATCTTTCTTACTGCCAAAGTACGCAGTTTGCTGTTCCTCTCTATGTTTTTATAGCACAGGTCTATATACACCTTCACCAGTCTCTCGCGTTTCTGGTTGGTGTCCTTCAGCTCTTCGTTGATGAGATGCAACTGACTGTTGAGAACTTCCATTCTAGCCGATGTAGCCGTGATTTCGTCTTTCTTCTGTTTCAGAAGCCTGTTCTTTTTGCGGATGAACAGACTGCTAAGTCCCACTCCGAGCAGGAGCAGGAAAATGACCGAGAGCGCGATGTAGAGCATGCTGTTGGTGGCTCTGATGTCATCTGTATAGGCATTGGTAATCATCTGTAATTTGGATGAAATCTCAATGCGGCGCAACCGGTTGTTGTAGGCATAAGCATCATCCAGAGATATGTTGATGTATTCCTGGGCTTTTTTCAGACTTCTGGTCTTATGTTTGTAGATGAAGAGTGCGATGTCTTGCAGGGCGACATTCTCTTTCGTGGCAGAAGTGATGTCTGAGATGGCTGCAACTAGAAGGTAATGCTCTATCAGTTCCGGGTTGTTGGTTCTCTTGTATACTTCGGATAGGGCAAAGGCGATCATGGCATGCAGGCGGCTGTCGGGCTTTTCCATGCTCAGTGCCTTCTTATAGTATTGGATGGTTTTGTTATTATTGGGATTGTTGCTGAAATAGTATGACTCTCCCAGCAGGTAGTAATAGAACGCATCTTTCTTTGGCGAGAGTTCTATTGCTTTCTTCAGGTATTTCACTTTCAGCTGGTCGTAACTCTTGCTGAAGTTATTGTTTTCACAATAGGTTGACCAGTTGTTGTATAGTCCGTAAAGTGTATAATAATATAGAAACTGATAGTCACGCGGATCATCTTCCTTGGTTTCTATTTTTTGCAGCATTTCCTTTGCTTCAGCATAGAATCCGCGTGTGATAAGCAGGCTGGTTTGGCTCAGTTGGAATCTTTTATGATATAAGGTGTTGTTGCTCTTTTGGGCAAGAACAAGTCCTTTTTTTACGTAAGTCATCGCCGAATCATACTCGTAGGCTTTGTAGCCATTGGCGAGTTGCTCGTAAAGCTTGAGCTTGTCCTCATCGCTGGTTACATACTTGGCACCCTGCTTGATGTCGTGCAGAGTTTTCTCTTTTACTTCTACGTAATGCGCACGTTTTGCCAGGGCAGCATCCAGCTTCTGGTAGAGCTGGCTGTTGCCTGCTTTTGCACATAGTGGTAGTAGTATCAGTAGTACGATAGTTATAAATTGTCTCATGTTTCTTATGTATTTAAAGATTCTGCTGCAAAAGTAATAAAAATCTTCGAAAATCTCGCATCTACTAGTGACTTTTTTCTAAAAATCTTTAATTTGCTGATATTCAGTCAGATAAATAGGTAAGTAGATAATGGTAATCTACCAAAAACCTACTAATCGCAACAACCTATTGAATTTTGACGTACTTTTGCGGCATCAAACAATTTTAATCGTTATAAACCTATAGATTATGGATAAAAACAACCTTTCAAAGAAAGTAGGTCTGCTGTTAGCAGGATGCTTTATTACTTTTAATGCTCTTGGTCAGACAACCATTAAGGGTCAGGTGGTAGATGCCACAGGTGAACCTGTCATTGGTGCCAGCATTCTGGTGAAAGATACCAAGAATGGTGCAGTGTCCGATTTGGATGGTAACTACAAGCTTGACAATGTTAAGGATGGTTCCGTCCTGGTATTCTCTTATCTGGGCTACCGCACCCAGGAGATTCCTGTAAAGGGAAATCATGTTATCAATGTTTCGCTGAAAGAAAACGACGAGGTGCTCGACGAGGTGCTTGTCGTGGGTTATGCTGTGGGCAGCAAGCGCACGGTGTCGGGTGCTGTTGACCGCATCAAGAAGGAAGATATGAACAAGGGTGTAGTAACCAGTCCTGCCGAGGCGTTGAAGGGTAAGGTTGCTGGTGTTGTCATCTCACAGGCTGGCGGCGATCCAACCAGTTCGCCAAGCATCCGTGTTCGTGGTACCTCTTCTCTTTCCGGAGGTAACGATCCGTTGGTTATCATTGATGGCGTTTTTGCTGATATGACGATGTTCAATTCTCTGGCACCTGGCGATATTGAGAGTCTTACCATCCTGAAGGATGCTTCAGAGACTGCCCAGTATGGTTCACGTGGTGCTTCCGGTGTCATCGTTGTTACCACAGCCAAGGGCAAGTTGGGCTATTCCAGCCTGAGCTACAATGGCCAGTTTGGTGTCAATACAGTCTATAAGAATCTGGATCTGATGTCGGCTTCAGAATATCGTGAGACTGCCAAGTCTTTGGGTCTGACCTATACCGATATGGGTGGCGATACCAATTTCCTCGAGGAGATTGAGCGCAATGTGGGTCTCACCCAGAATCATAATATTTCTTTCTCTTCTGGTACAGACACTTCCAGTCTTCGTGCTTCTCTGGGATTCGTTCTCCGTCAGGGTGCCTTGAAGAATTCTGATATGAAGAATTTTACAGCAAAGCTGGATGGAACCCAGTATCTCTTCGACAAACATCTGAAGCTGGAACTGGGCATATTCGGTTCTCAGCGCAATAGTAATATCCAGTATGATATGCACAAGATGTTCTATTCTGCTACAGCCTATAACCCTACTTATCCTAATGTAAGAAACGACAAGGGCGAATGGGATGAGGATCTGCTTGCCAATGAAGTCTGGAATCCACTGGGATTGCTCGATATTGATGACTTCTACAAGGATGCCTCTGTCAATGTTCATGGCAAGGCAACGGTCAACATCATCGACGGACTCACTGTAAGTGCCTTTGGTTCATACAATTATTGGAACCGTGACAATAAGTTCTATATTCCTAACAATATCCAGATGGGTAAGCTGAACGGTAACGGATGGGCTTATATCGCCAATACCAACCGCAAGGACTATATGGGTAACATCATGGTGAATTTCTCCAAAGATTTCGGCAAGCATCACATTGATGCCTTGGCTCTGATGGAGGGACAGAAGTACACCTACGACTGGAACTCACAGGAGGCACATGGATTTGATACCAATTACTTCAAGTTCAATAACATGAAGGCTGCTGCCAATGTGAGCTGGGGTAATCTGCAGTCTAACTACACCGAATATACCCTGAGCTCTTATATGGCTCGTGTCAACTATATGCTGGCTGACAAATACATTGCTACCGTCAATGTTCGTACCGATGGTTCTTCTAAGTTGGGTAATGGTCAGAAGTGGGGCTGGTTCCCTTCTGCTTCCTTGGCATGGGTAATCAGCAATGAGCCTTGGATGAAGAAAATCAAGCAGATAGACAATTTCAAGATTCGTGCAGGATATGGTGTGACCGGTAATCAGGATGCCATCGATCCTTATACTTCTCTCGCCCTGATGGAGCCTAATGGTGTAACTACCGTCAACGGCGCAACAAGTACTACTTTTGCGGTTACCTCCAACAGCAACCCTGATCTGAAGTGGGAGGTAAAGAAGACATTTGATGCCGGTTTCGACCTGTCGATGTTCAAGCAGCGTCTCAATGTAACCTTCGACTGGTACACTTCTGAGACATCAGATATGCTTTATACCTATACCGTGCCAGTGCCTCCTTTCACTTACGACCGTCTGTTGGCCAATATGGGTACCATGACTAATATGGGATTTGAACTGGCTGTTCGAGGTGACATCATCAAGACAAAGGACTTCACCTTCAATTCCGGCCTGAATTTCTCTTATCAGAAGAACAAGCTGAAGAAGTTGAGCGGTACCTACAAGGGACAGCCTATGACAACGAGCGAGCATATCTCTGTTGCCACCGTAGGTGCGGCTGGTCTGGTACATAATAATGGCGTAACCTATCTCATTGAGGGACAGCCTGTAGGTGTATTCTATCTGCCTCACTGCACAGGTATTGATGAGAATGGACAGTATATCATCGAAGACCTTGATGATAATGGTACCATTGATACGGGTGACAGTGGCGACCGTAAGGTTTGCGGACAGGCAATTCCTAAATACTTCCTCGGCTGGGATATGAGCTTCAAGTACAAGAACTGGGATCTGACTATGCAGTTTAACGGTGCTTTCGGTCATAAGATTTACAATGCCACATCCATGACCTTGAACAATATGAGTAATTTCCCAACCTATAATATCTTGAGCGGTGCACAGCATCTCAATAACGGCAAGGGTATCCATGATGTTCAGATTTCTGACTACTGGCTGGAAAAGGGTGACTATATGAACTTCGAGTACGCTTCTCTGGGCTACACCTTCACCAAGGATATGCTCAAGTGGAAGTTCATCAACAACATTCACCTTGCATTGTCAGTCAACAATATCTGTACCCTCACTGGTTACAAGGGCTTGACTCCAATGATCAACTCAGCAACCATCAGTGGCGACAATCTGGGTGTTGACGACAAGAACATCTATCCTCTGAGCCGTACTTATACTCTGTCGCTCTCAGTGAATTTCTAAATGTTTTCACATAGAATAGATAACAAGTTCTAATTAAGAATTACATTATTAATATATAAAGGATTACAGTTATGAAACAATATATTATAGGTTCGATGCTTCTTTCATCGATATTACTGGCTAGTTGCTCACTGGATGAGACTCCACGAAGCAAGTTTTCTGAGGAGGAGGCTTTCAGTACCCCTAAGCTGGTATATGTAAACACAGTGGCTAACGTATATTCTTCCATCGGAAATGGATTGTATGGAAGCGATGGTGGCTCGGTACACACCTTCCAGGAGTTCTCTTCTGATGCCAGTATGATTCCTGGTCGTCAGGGTGACTGGGTAGATGGTGGAACCTGGCAGAATATCTTCCTCCACAACTTTGAGTCGTCTGTAAGCAAGTATAACGATGTGTGGAACAACCTGTATCGTGTCATCGGTCTTGCCAATTCTTCTATCGACCGACTCAACAAGTACCTGGGTGAACATCCGGAATATGCTGAATATGTATATGAATTGAGAGCCCTTCGTGCTGTCTATTATTACTATGTGATGGATCTCTTCGGACAGGTGCCATTGGTTGTTTCTTCTCAGGTGAGTGCTAACGAGGTGAATCAGTCCAACCGCTCTGATGTCTTCAAGTTTGTCACTTCTGAGTTGGCAGAATGTATTCCTCATCTTTCAGACAGTAAGAGCCAGAACGAGGGTGAATATTATGGTCGTATCACCAAGGCTGTGGCATATATGTGTATGGCTAAGTGTGCCATCAATGCACCGGTATATACCATCGATGATACCACTCCAACCAGCTACAGCGCCTTTGTTGGAACAGACAAGAGCGGCAAGGCTACTGCCAGCGAGGAGCAGGGAAAGACGGTTTCTGAAATGGGCAAAAAGATTAACATCACTTTGGATGGCAAGACTCGCAATGCGTGGGAAACAGCAGTCTATTGTGCTGATCAGATTGCCAGTTTGGGTTACCGCCTGCAGCCTAGCTATGCCGACAACTTCATCGTAGCCAACCAGAATTCCGTGGAGAATATCTGGACCCGCCCGAATGATTGCGTCAACTATAAGATAGAGGATTACAACATCGTCCGCACCCTGCATTACAACCATGGCGGTGCCATCGGTTACCAGGGCTGGAATGGAGCCTGCTCTTCCAAGCAGCAGATGCTGGTATATGGCTATGGAACGGCTAACCCTGACCCTCGTCTGAAACTCAACTTCTATACCGACAAGGATTATATGGAGGAGACAGGAAAAGCTGTAGAGGATGGTGCTACAGATAAGCCGCTGGAGTATATGCCATTGGCTGTAAAGGTGGATTTCACTGCTGCCGATGACCCTCATGCCATGAAGTGTTCCGGTGCCAGAATGAAGAAGTATGAGTTTGACAAGTCCACTACCCAGCAGTATAGCTTCAACAACGACTTGGTAATTTGGCGTTATGCCGATGCCTTGCTCCTGAAGGCTGAGGCTGAGTATCGTATGGGTAACAAGGCTGAGGCTCTCACAATTGTCAATGAGGTTCGTGGCCGTGTTGCTGCTACACCTCGTACAGAACTTACGCTCAATGACATTCTGAATGAACGTATGCTGGAACTGGCTTGGGAGGGAGTACGCCGCCAAGACCAGATCAGATTCTGTACCTTTACAGAGCCTACTGCTGACCGCTTCCAGGGTGTGACCCACAATGCTTCTGCAGGTGATTACAATGATGATACGCAGGGCTATACCATGGTTTATCCTATCCCTTATGCCGTGCTCAACTTGAACAAAAAACTCGGCCAGAATCCTGGTTATACCAAGTAGAATGGTAATTTTATATTGAATATTACAAACTAAAAAGGAAATAATATGAAAAAACTCTTTTTGCTCGCAAGCCTTCTGATGGCTTTTGGCATCTCGGCAGATGCAGGAGACATCACTTCTCCTAACGGACAAATCAAGGTGAACTTCACCTTGGATGGCACTGT
>CAVBFV010000176.1:0-6946 GCA_963594575.1 Lachnospiraceae bacterium
GTCATCATTGATGAATATGATGCTCCTTTGCTGGATGTGGTGCATGAGGAGGATGATCTCAAGCAGTTGCGTCTTATCATGCAGAACTTCTACAGTCCTCTGAAAAAACTCGACCCATACCTGGAGTTCACCTTCATCACCGGTATTACCAAGTTCTCGCAGCTCAGTATCTTCAGCGAACTCAACAACCTCGATAATATCAGCATGTTCGACCAGTATTCGGCTATCTGTGGTATCAGCAAGACGGAACTTACTACGCAGATGAAACCGGATATTGAGGCTATGGGTGAAGCTCTTGGTATGACGTATGAGGAATGCCTGGCAGAGCTGACGCAATTCTACGACGGTTATCATTTCAGCAAGAATTCAGAAGATATTTTCAATCCGTTCAGTCTTATAAAGGCTTTGAATGCTCGGGATATTGCTCCTTACTGGTTTGGATCCGGCACTCCATCCTTCCTCTTGAAACTATTGGATAAGTATCATGTCAATCTTTCTACTTTAGAGAGTCAAGAGACAGTACTGAGTTCCTTCGACCAATCAACAGAGGAAATGACAGATGCCTTGCCATTGCTTTACCAGAGCGGCTATCTGACCATCAAGAAATATGAACCGATGTTTCGGGAATATACGCTGGGCATCCCAAACAAGGAGGTACGCGATGGATTGCTCAATTCGTTGATTCCTCATTATGTGAATCCTCGCCGTTCCGACAACGATGCATTTCTCTTGGGATTCTGCAAGGCGGTTTATCGAAACGATATTGAGGCTGCTTTGGAGCACATGCGCACCTATCTGGCTACAATACCATACGATTTGGAGAATCATAGCGAGAAGCATTATCAGACCATCTTCTATCTGATGTTCAGCTTCCTCAATATCTATATCCGCACAGAGGTGAAGAGTGCCATCGGCAGGGCTGATGCCGTGATGCACATGCCTGATACGATATATGTTTTCGAACTGAAGGTAGATAAGAGTGCCGATGAGGCTTTGGCTCAGATAGATGAAAAGGGCTACATGCTGCCTTATCATTCTGAAGGTAAGCGATTGGTAAAAGTGGGTATCAGCTTTGACAGCACCCAGCGAACCATCAGCGAATGGAAGATTAAGGAAGAATAAGAAAGAAAAAGAAAATGAAAAGATAATCCGAAACAGAAGCATTGGCAGCTATCTGTTTCGGATTTTACATTTCCATAACGTTTTATATCTATTTCATGTTACATGTTTTATGAAATGCCTCAACCATACTGGTCGAAATCAGTTATTATTAGGTTAAAACTGTAAGTAAGTAAACGATTTCATATAAATATAATATAGAAAAGGGTGGTTATTGCTTTTCTTTTTGTATCTTTGCAACCGTTTGGCAATTGTGAGTACCAAATCATACATAAAGGAAAAAAGAATATCTAATAATAAATAAGAAGTAATGACTACACTTACAATTTCTATTATTGTCGTTTTCGTGCTCGGCTATGCACTCATAGCTACCGAAAGCTTGACTAAGGTAAACAAGGCAGCAATTGCCCTGTTGATGTTGGTAGGTTGTTGGACCCTCTACATGGTGGATCCTATGCAGTATCTTCAGTTGATGCACCCTGATTATACAGGCGGTGCTGCTGGAATGGTGGAGAAGGTGACCGGAATCATCCAGGAACATCTGGGCGATACTGCCACAACACTCTTCTTCCTGATGGGTGCGATGACCATCGTGGAAATCGTTGACCAGAACGGTGGATTCAACTGGGTTCGCAAGGTGATGAAGACCAAGTCGAAGCGTGCGCTCCTCTGGCGTATCGCTATCCTTACCTTCTTCCTCTCCGCTATCCTCGACAATCTGACCACCAGTATCGTGATGATCATGATTCTCCGAAAGCTCGTTACCGACCACAAGGATCGCATGGTTTATGCATCCCTCGTCATCATTGCAGCCAATTCGGGTGGTGCCTTCTCACCAATCGGCGACGTTACCACCATCATGCTCTGGAACAAGGGACTGATTACTGCAGCCGGCGTTATCGCCGAAATCTTCATCCCGTCTGTGGTTTCCATGGTGATTCCAGCCCTCATCCTTCAGACCATGTTGAAGGGCGAACTCGTGATGCCTGAGGTTTCTGACCAGCAGAATGCATCGGTCAGCGATTTCACCGAAGGTCAGCGCAAGGCTGTGTTCTGGTTGGGAGTAGGCGGTTTGATCTTCGTTCCTATCTTCAAGAGTATCACCCACTTGCCTCCATTCGTAGGAATCCTCCTGGTATTGGGCGTTCTCTGGACAGCTACCGAAGTTTTCTATCGCGGTTTGCATCGTGGAGCTGATGCCGAGGGCACTCAGAAGCGAGTAACCAAGTTGCTTTCTCGTGTTGATATGAGTACCATTCTCTTCTTCCTCGGTATCCTGATGGCAGTATCCTGCCTGGCTGAGATTGGCGTATTGACCGCTTTGGGTCAGGGCTTGAACGTCGTATTCGATGGCAACCACTACCTGGTTACTGGTATCATCGGTGTGCTTTCAAGTATCGTTGATAATGTGCCTCTGGTAGCCGGCTGTATGGGAATGTATCCTGTGGCTGCCGCTGGCGATATGGCTGTGGATGGCGTCTTCTGGCAGTTGCTGGCTTATTGTGCCGGTGTCGGTGGTTCAATGCTGATTATCGGTAGTGCCGCTGGTGTGGTAGTAATGGGCTTGGAGAAGATTACCTTCGGCTGGTATATGAAGCACATCTCCTGGATTGCTTTCGTAGGTTACATCGCAGGTATCATTTGCTACTGGTTCATCCGCACCTTCCTTTATGCTATCTAAAGGATAAGCATTTTCTGATGTAAGCCCCGCACGCCCTGAACCAACGTTCACCGGCGCGTAGCGGAAAGGTAAAGCCCCGCACGCCCTGAAAGGGCAGAAGCTCCTAGCCCAGGGCAGCGCCCTGGGTAATGATGGACGCAAGCCTGTCGCCCTGTAAGGGCAAAAGCTTTCTCTCTTACGTGAAAAAGTTTTTTTTGAAGAAAAAGTCTCAAAGTCTCATTTTCTGTTGAAAATAATGACTTAAAGGCTTGATAGATAATAAGATAAAAGAATGAGACTTCTCGGTTTTTGATGCCGAGAAGTCTCATTAAAGTCTCATAGAAGTATCATAAATTCACTTTTTCTTTACAAGATACTTCATTCCATCTGCAAATCTCTTATGTTTTAACTCACTCTTATTCGCCAGTTTTCTGCCAAATCCCATCAAACTTTTCACCTTGAGCGATGAACCAATCTGCTTTTTCAGATAGTCGAAAATCTCGGCGGCAGTCAGGTATTCACCCTCTTTCTCATCATCAACCAACTCGAAATAGAGCAGGAAATACTGGTCTATCGGCTCAACCACCTCAAACTGGCAGTTGTTCTTCATGATCAACTTCACCTGTTCCGCATCAAAATAACTCTTCTCGCCATTGTGCAAAGCAGTCAGCGCCTGGGCGAAAAGTTGCTGATAGTTCGGACGCACACTCACATCGATCGGTCCTGTCAGTTCCACGCCTATAAACCTTCTGTTGCCGGATGGATCGGTGAGAATATCCTTCATGTTGCTCGTGGCGATGAACGAGGCGAGACGAGGAAATTCCATGACATGACTGCCATACGGAGGCTTGTATTTCAGCGTAGGCAACTGGATGAGATTCTTCAGAAATCCCTGCTGCACCTGTGGAGAAATCTGGTTGAACTCATCAAGATTGATAACCATAAACTGCGCCATCGCCTGATAAACCTGACGCTTTTCAGACAAAACCAGATTGTCACTATATCCCCATTGCAGTTCTGGCGGCAACAGCCGGCGACAGAAAGTACTCTTGTTGTAACCCTGCTTGGAAATCAGAAGCGGAGCCACCGAGTTGCCATACTGGCGATGGGTAAAGCCGCGCCACTGGTCAACCATGCCCAGAAACCAGGTGTAGAACCAGTCTGCCCAGTAAGGATTGTTGGTAGGAACCGTACGAGCCAAGGCGCGGATATGGTCCTTCCCGTCCCATTTGTCGTAGCATTGGAAGAGATATTCATCTATCGGATTATAATTCTTGATATAATCAGACTCCAGAAAATTCCTGACATCCTTGATGCTCACCCGGATGTCAGCGAGCTGCACCTCCAGCGTCATGCGCTTCTGCACTCTCGAATCCACAGGCTGGAAACCATACCACCCCTTCTCCTTCGGCATGTATTCCACGAATTTCATCACCGTGTTGTATCTGAAGTTATATTTACTTTTCAGCAGCTGCATCATGCTCATGATATTCTCGCGAACGCTGTTCTTGTCAACTTTCTTTTCTTCTTCCGGAGTATCGGAACCAGGAATCGACTGCTGAACATTATCCATATTTGGAGCTGGGCTTTGAGAACGTGCATTACTGTCAATCTTCATCGCCATCGCCTTATTGTTGAAATAAGGTTTTGCATCGAGCGTCATCATAAAACTGTTGTGCATCGAAGGCTCAAAAGAAAGATTGGAACCTGCTTCAATAGAAGACTTCGGACCGTCTGTGAGCACCGAAGCCTTGGCAATCGTCTGATATACAGGTAGAATCTGCTGGTAAGCGATGCGGTAAAGACGTTCGGCATCCGCTTCGTCGGTAGGCAATGAATCCGTTTCGTTGCTGTATTTCACCAATACGATAACCGACTTTCCATCAGCACCTTCCAGCGCAGCAAAGGTAGAAGGCAGCATGGCAACCGAGCGTTTCACGCCCTTCATGCCGTCCACATCCGTAATGTTTCCGAATTTCAGCATCAGGATACCGTTGCAAGTCTTCATCTTCAGGTTGTTGTTTTCGTCTTTGGCGAATTCTGCAGCTGGATAGATGTGCATCCATGTTGGCATGTCCTTGTAATGTTCGTATCCGCTTTCCGTATAGGGCACGTATTCGCGGAAGTGGGTAACAGTAAGCCTGCTATCATCTTTTGCGATGCGCTCCAGCAATTTCTCCATCGTCTTGTTGCTGACGAGGAGCTGCTTCTTGTTGTTTGTATGAACTATAGTTACCTTCATTGTAAATATTTATTAAGATGGTTAATTGTCAATCTATTAGCTATTAACTATAAACTGTTAACTATAAACTCTTTCTTATGTTGCCCAAAGTTTGGTTTATGAATTGGGCACTTGTTTCCCGCTGTGCGGGCAATGGCTGCCCGTCACTTGTTCTCTGGCTGCCCATCACGTGTTCTCCGGTAGCCCGTCACGTGTTCACCATGGGACCGTTTAAATGGCATGGATAGACCGCTTAAATGGCATGGCTGGAACATCTGGAGGGCAGAGAAAAAGATTAGCTTTTAGTGAAATCAATCTCTTCTGAGAAATGGTCGAATTCAACATCTTTATATCCGTATCTGGCGAAGAGCTGTTTGATATATGCCTGCTGTTCTGGGAGAAGTTTCAGTTGTCCCAGTTTGTAACGGTAGTATTGTCCTTTGCTACCGAGGTAGTCTCTCATTTCAGCGCGCAGTGCAGGTGCGTCTTTCACTTTCATTTCGGTAAAGAGATGGTCGAATCCCCATGCCATTTTCACGACACGCAGCGGTGCGAAGTACTTGCATTCTCCGTTTTTCAGGGCATTTGGGAAGATGGCATCCCCTCTATCAGTCTTCTCGTTTTTGTAGAGACCGGATAGATAGTGGATACACTTGTCTTTCATCGGACATGGTTCGGTGAAACAGTAGGTGATGTTGCAAGGTACGTTTCCGTACTCAAAAGCCTTTTTCAATAATTCCTTTTCATCCATGTTTCTTAAGTGTTAAGAATAAAACATTCTGTTTTACTAAACGTAAAAACATCCTGTTTATTGCCTTAAAAATGCTATTATTATCAGTTCATAAAGCATTTTTTTTCGATACCAAGCAAGAAATCATGATACTTCTCCCTAATTTATGATACTTCGATGAGACTTCTCCCTTCTTTTTTAGAGAAGTCTCATTCATGATAAAGTTCTGTGTATTAAAGATATAAGCTTTATTTTGCGCCAAAAAATGAGACTTTGAGACTTTTTTCGAGGAAAAACTTTTATGCGTGAGCATATCAATCTTTCTTTTGTTTTACAATTTTCTGCTGAAAGAGTAGTTTTCATAATAGCTTTCTATATTAAATAAGGTAAAAAAATGAGCAATGATTTGGTTGTATCGTAAGTCTTTTGTATCTTTGAGGGCAAAACAATTAACAGGAAAAGTCCATGCAATATCCTTTGATATCAGAATATGTAAGAGCCATACAAGATGCTAGCAATAATCTTGATAAGCTGGCTCATTTGGAACCAGTTCTAGATGATCATGGTGAGCCATATCGTAGCAGTGGTGCCTTTGCCGTCGTGTTCAAAATGAAAGATGAACAGACAGGGAAATGCTATGCCTTAAAGTGCTTTACTGAAGAACAAGAAGGTAGAGCTGAGGCTTATCGCCAGATTGCAGATGAGTTGGAGTTCGTTGATTCCTCTTATATTACTTCTGTAAAGTACTTAGACAAAGAAATCTTCGTAGATAGCTGTTGTGAGGAGGATGAGTTTCCTGTCCTTCTTATGGATTGGATTGATGGTGAAACGATGGAGACTTACATTGCAGAAAACTATCAAGACAATTATGCTATGGCTATGCTTTGCTATCGCTTCTGTAAAATGGCAGCGTGGCTTCGTTCTCAACCATTTGCTCACGGTGATATTAAGCCAGATAACATTATGGTTCGTCCTGATGGAAGTTTGACTTTGGTAGATTATGATGGTATGTTTGTTCCTGTCATGAAGGGCCAGAAGTCTCCAACAATTGGTACAAAGGACTTTTCTCATCCTTTGAGGACCGTCGATGATTTTGATGAAACCATTGATGACTTCGCTTTGGCAAGCATCGCCTTGTCGTTAAAGGCAATTTCTTTGAAGCCTTCTTTGTTTGATGAATATGGTGCTGCAGATAGATTACTCTTTTCTGCTGAGG
>CAVBFV010000177.1:0-6932 GCA_963594575.1 Lachnospiraceae bacterium
GGTTTCAATG
This sequence comes from Lachnospiraceae bacterium, assembly GCA_963594575.1. Taxonomy (GTDB): domain Bacteria; phylum Bacteroidota; class Bacteroidia; order Bacteroidales; family Bacteroidaceae; genus Prevotella. Next base: position 11 of record CAVBFV010000177.1, read on the forward strand.
CCATCCGTATTCCAATCCGTTGGCAGTGCCACATTACCAACGCTCAGGCGATGAGCATCGACAAGGCTTGGATTGCTCGCATTAAGGAGGTGGTGGGCTGGTGCCTTGACAACGGTTTGAAGGTTATCATCAATGTGCATCATGAAAAATGGCTCGAAGGTCGTCCTACCTATCAATATAAGGAAGAAAACTGCCAGAAGCTTGCGCTCCTCTGGATGAATATCGCTTCTGAGTTTGCCAATTATGATTATCGTCTTGCTTTCGCAGGAACTAACGAAGTGCATATCAAAGATAACTGGGGCAAACCTACTGCCGAGAACCTCGAAGTGCAGAATGCTTACAATCAGATATTCGTGGATGTGGTTCGTGCCACAGGCGGCAACAATGCCAAGCGCCACCTCATCTTACAGACTTACGTTTGTAACCCATGGTTTGGCATCGAGAATGGAGATTTCATCATTCCAAAGGATGCCGAAGGCAATGGCAACAACTATATGAGTGTGGAATTCCATTACTATCAGCCATGGAGCTACGCCGGCGATTGCACCTACGATTACTGGGGTGATGCCTACAAGGATGCTGGCAAGATACCTGCAGAAAACGAGAAGACGATGACGGATTTCTTCGACAAGGCGGTGAATACCTGGAGCAACAAAGGACTGGGTATCGTAATAGGAGAGTGGGGAGTAACCGATCACTATAAGTCAAACTCAGAGAAAGTGCATGAAAACATGACCTACTACTGTAAGTTCTTGACTACGGAGGCTCGCAAACGAGGCTTCTCTACTTTCGTTTGGGACAACAACCACTTCGGCAACGGCTCTGAGAAGTATGGCATCTTCGACCGTTTCAAGAGTATGAAGGTGAATGCTCCTTGGATTCTCGAAGGAATCTTTGGGAAAGAATAATGTTAAACTAAAAACAAAAATATCAATTATGAGAAAGAAAACTATGTTTCTCGGCCTGCTCGGTGCAGGTTTGATGTGGATGCCTGCTTCTGCCATTCTCGCTGCCCAGATGAACAATGCTGCGATGAGCGTTCAGCAGAACCAAGGCATCAAGGGTACAGTGGTGGATGCCACTGGCGAAACCTTGATTGGCGCTAGCGTGAAGGTGGCTGGTACAACCAACGGTGCCGTTACCGATATAGATGGTAACTTTACGTTGAACTGCAAGCCTGGAGCAACGCTCGAAGTGAGCTACATCGGTTACAAGACGATGACCGTGAAAGCTGCTAATGGCATGAAAATCACGATGCAAGAGGATGGTAAGGCCTTGAATGAGGTCGTTGTTACCGCCCTTGGTATCAAGCGCGACCGCAAGGCTTTGGGCTATGGCTTGGAGGAGGTTAAAGGTGAGGAACTTACCAAGGCGAAGGAAACCAACGTCATCAACTCTCTTTCAGGTAAGGTGGCTGGTCTCGTTGTGCAGAACACCGCTGGCGGTGCTTCTGGTTCTACCCGCGTGCTTCTTCGTGGTAATACAGAAATGGCAGGCAATAACCAGCCTCTTTACGTGGTGGATGGTGTGCCTTTGGATAATACCAACTTTGGCAGTGCTGGTGAAGCTGGTGGTTATGACCTCGGTGATGGTATCTCTGCCATCAATCCTGACGACATCGAGACGATGACCGTATTGAAAGGTCCTGCTGCCTCTGCCCTCTATGGTAGCCGTGCTTCCCATGGTGTTATCTTGATTACGACCAAGAAGGCAGAGAAGGATAGAATTTCCGTGGAGTACAATGGTTCTTATACTATCGATACCCAGTTGGCTAAATGGGACGACATCCAGGAAATATACGGTGCTGGCTACAATGGCGAGCTTCCTAATGCGAGCACTTCTGGTACCAATGCCAGTTGGGGACCTAAGGCCGATGACTTCATGTTCAAGTATTTCGATGGCGAGGAACGTCCATTCATGATGCATCCTAACAATGCTTCTGGTTTCTTCCGTACAGGTTTCACTACCCAGAATTCTGCCATCCTCTCAGTTAATTCCGGTAAGACGGGTATGCGTTTCTCTGTTACCGATATGCGCAACAAGGATATCTTGCCAAATACCAATATGAGTCGTGACAACTTCAACCTCCGTGTGAATACCTCAGCAGGTCCTGTTGACTTCGACTTCACCGCCAACTATACTCGTGAGAAGGTAAAGAACCGTCCTGCCCTTGGTGACTCTCAGAGCAACGTGGGTAAGAACCTCATGACCCTGGCGGGTACCTACGACCAGGCTTGGCTGAAGCACTATGAGGATGCCGACGGCAACTACTCCAACTGGAATGGTAACGATCAGTATAACAAGAACCCATACTGGGATCTCTATAAGAACAGTAATACATCCGACAAGGACGTGTTCCGTTTTACGGGTAAGGCAATCTGGAACATCAACAAGCACCTCAAGTTGCAGGGTACCATCGGTACCGACATCAACAGCATGAACTTCGAGGACTTCATCGCCAAGACAACTCCAGGAACTCCTGCCGGAAAGCTTACCGACCAAATCTTCAACAACCGCACACTTAACGCCGAGATACTCGCCCTCTACAACAACTCATGGGGCGACTTCGATGTCAACGCTACCGCTGGTGGTAACATCTTCAAGGTGAACAACAAGACCACTACAAACATCGGTCTCAACCAGCAGATAAATGGCATCCAGAACATCATGAACTATCAGGAACAGAATACTCGTGAGAGTATGTACAAGAAACAGATCAGCTCTCTCTATGCCAGCGCAAGCCTCGGCTACAAGCATACTTACTATTTGGAGGGAACCCTCCGTGGCGATAAGTCGTCTACGCTCCCTACAAATAACAATACATACGTATATCCATCTGTATCGGGTAGCTTGGTTTTCTCCGAGTTTATCAAGAACAAGAAGTTCATCAATTATGGTAAGATTCGCGCATCTTGGGCAAAGGTAGGTAGCGATACCGATCCATACCTGTTGGCACTCAACTATACCACGGGCAAGTACAGCTACTCGGGTTATACCATCGGTATGATAGCCAACTCAACACAGCCGAACAAGGATTTGAAGCCTACAATGACAGGTTCTTACGAGGTAGGTTTGGAGATGAAGTTCCTTAACGGACGCTTGGGCTTGGATGCCACCTATTACAACCAGAACTCCAAGAACCAGATTTTGAGTTTGGCTTCAACCACCACCTCTGGCTATGCTTACCGCCTCATCAATGCCGGTGAGATTCAGAACCAGGGTGTCGAGATTGCCCTCAATGCCCGTGCCTTGCAGATCAAGGACTTCGCTTGGGACTTGGGTGTCAACTTCTCGAAGAATACCAACAAGGTGAAGTCGCTCGTAGATGGCATGGACTATTTTGAACTTGCCAAGGCCACATGGTGTGGTGTATCAGTAGGTGCTCAGGTTGGCGAGAATTATGGTGCTATCCGTGGACACGATGTTGTTCGCAATGAGCAGGGACAAGTTGTCATCAATGCAGCCACAGGACTTCCAATGGTTGACCAGAACGTGAAGACCATCGGCAACTCTTCTTGGGATTGGACTGGTGGTTTCTATACCACATTCTCTTACAAGAACTTCCGCCTCTCTGCATCCTTCGATGTGAAGGTAGGTGCCGACATCTACTCTATGTCTATGCGTTCCGCATATCAGACAGGTAAGGCTAAGGGAACATTGGCAGGCCGTGAGGAGTGGTACTCTTCTGAGGAGGCTCGCAAGGCTTCGGGTATGGACCTTGCCGCATGGCGTGAAGCAGGTAAATGCAAGGGATTAGTCGTAGATGGTGTCATCGACAATGGCGACGGTACTTATCGCAAGAACGACATCGCCGTGAACCCTGAAGATTACTGGAAACATGTGGCAGAAGGCGTGCAGAGTGCCTTCGTTTACGACAACTCTTACGTGAAGTGTCGTGAGATTACTTTCGGCTATACCTTCCCAGAGAGCATCCTGGGCAAGTATGTCAAGGGCTTGACCGTATCCTTCGTGGCTCGTAACCCATTCATTGTTTGGAAGAACATTCCTAACATCGACCCAGACTCCAGCTACAACACCTCAGGTCTCGGTCTGGAATATGGTTCCCTGCCATCTCGCAAGAGTTATGGTTTGAACGTGAACGTGAAGTTCTAGTCTCGAAAAAATGAATCAATTTCTTTAGAAGAGTTCTAATATATAATAAGGTAAGAAAATGAACAATATAATCAAGAAATATATAGGTAAGAGCAGCCTGATGATGGCTTTCGCCCTGATGGCAACCGGCACTGCGATGACTTCTTGCTCTGATGATACCTTGAGCAACATCAATACCGACAAGACCAAGGTGAGCGAGCTCGACCCTAACGCACAGTTGACAACAGCTTTGTTGCAGACTTACGGTGACTTCAGTCTGATGGATACCTATCGTAACTATATAACTGGTTTTCCACAGTATTTTGCTGGTGGTTGGAATGTAACCAATTACGCTGGTTCTAATTTCAGAAAAGATGATATGACCCGTCGTGTCTGGGACCGCTATTATGAAATCAGTATCAAGAACCTTGTGGATGCCATCCACAAATCTGCTGACAAGGCAAACTTGAATGCGGCACTTCGTATCCATCGTGTCTATCTCACGGCAGTTTTGGCAGATACCTATGGTGACGTGCCTTGTTCGGAGGCAGGTCTGGGTTATATCTCAGGTATCTCCAACCCTAAGTATGATACCGTAGAGGAACTCTACAGCTGGTTCTTTGATGAACTTGACGCTTGCGAGAAGCAGCTTGGCACAGGTACCGACCACATTTCTGGTGATGTCACCAGCATGGGTGGTGATGTAGCTAAGTGGAAGAAGTATGCCAATGCACTCCGTATGCGCTATGCCATGCGCATTTCCGATGTTAATCCACAGAAGGCAAAGGAGGAGTTTGAGAAGGCTGTGGCTGCCGGTGCTATTGCCAGTGCAGCAGATGATGCTTATATCAAGTATGCTGATTCTCCATTTACCTTTTATGATGGAGCCAACGACTACGATTTCCGTGCTAATGCATTGAGCGAGACTCTCTATGGTCAGGATCCCACATCGCCTACCATGGTATGCTCTACCTTGTTCTATCAGTTGCAGAATACCAACGACCCTCGTCTCTATCGCATCTGCCGTCACTACTACAATATCAAGCGTAGTCAGGTGAAGCCAGATAAGGAGCAGAACATTGACTTGACCGATGATTTCCTGGCTTACTTCCAGAGCAAGAACCTCGGTGAGGAGCCTTGCAACCCTGGTGCAGCCTGGTACACAGACTGGATGAATGCAGCTACGTTGGATGACCTTCCTACTTTGAAGAAGTATGCAGAGATAGACGCGAACACTTATGCCAGCTCTGATTTTATAGCCCGAGCTGGTCGTCCTTGCCTGAACATCGACTTCGAGATGCCTTCTTGTCCTGGCGACTTGATGAGCTATGCCGAGGTAGAGTTCCTCAAGGCTGAGGCTGCAACCAAGGGTTGGAATGTTGGTGGTGGTAATGCAGAGAGTCACTACGAGGCTGGTGTTCGTGCCAGCATGGAGTTGCTCAACAACTACTATCTTACATCCAACAAGATTTCCAAGGAAGAGATCAATGAGTTCATTGCCAACAACAAGTTGGGTGACAATCCTAAGGAGACCATCAACACCCAGGCTTGGATTCTCCACATGATGAACCCTTCTGAGGGTTGGGCTAACATGCGCCGCTCAGACTATCCTGCCATCTTGAATCGTGATCTCTTGACCAAGAATGGTTTCACTTATACGGATCCCGATTGGTCAATGCCTGTCCGCTTGCAGTATCCTGAGTTGGAAGCTCAGTACAACAATGCCAACTACAAGGCTGCCATCGACCGCATGGGTGGTACAGACGATTGGCACAAGCGCCTCTGGTGGGACAAGGCTGATGTAAACCTTCAGCCAGACTTCAATCCTCCATTCGGAAAGGGATATAGCAAGTAGTGTTTAATGTTAAGTGTTAAATGTTAAGTCTTATAGGACAATAGAATAGAATAATTAATTATGAATAAGACAATGAAACAATATAAGGGAAAAGTCTTGAAGGCTATGATGATGCTCTTAGCCGTGGGTTTCGCACTGGCTGGTACATCTACCTTGTCTTCTTGCTCTTCTGACGATGAACCATACTTCACTGTCAGCGAAGATGACAATCCACGTATCTTGAACACCGACTTGGCTGATTCCAAGATAGACCGCAAGACTAATTATAAGTTGGAAATCAAGGTGACTCCTGTTCACTACACCACTGTGACATGGTTGCTCGATGGCAAGCAGATTGCCGAAGGTAATACCATCGACCAGACTTTGCCAGTGGGCAATCATACTTTGAAGATTGTGGCAACCACCACCAAGGGCAAGAGCACATCCCGCACCTTGAAAGTTACCGTAACTCCTGCTGCCGATGACCCAGCCTTGGGGTCCAACGCTGTGGAGCTTTGGGTAGCTCCAGGTGCTGAGACTACTATCCATAAGTGCAAGAATCTCGGTACAGTTACTAAAGTAATGGTAGGTGGCAAGGAAGTAGCCTTCGAGGTTCTCGAAGAGGGCACAGCCTTGAAGCTCACAGCTCCTACAGGTTTGGAAAATGGTGACTATGATATCACTTTGGTAGATGGCAGTGGTGTACAGTTCCCTAGCGGTACCATCAAGGTAACTACAGAGCCACGTCCATCTATGGAGAATACCATCTGGGAAGGTGAGTTTGCCGTGACATGGGATACACCATTCAGTGAATTGAAGGATACCTTCCTCTCAAAGGTGAAGGCTGGCACCATCCTCCGTGTCTATGTAGATGGAAATGGTCAGGGTACTGCTGCTACCTCTTGGTGGAATAACATCCTTACTGGTAAGGGCGACCCAGAGCGTGGCGACATCCTGGTGGATGGTCCTGCTACATGGGAGTTTGAACTGACCGAC
>CAVBFV010000178.1:0-6888 GCA_963594575.1 Lachnospiraceae bacterium
CCGGTTACGCCCACCTACGTTTCTACGATGCAAAGGTACATCAAAAATCCGAATTTACGAAAAGAAAAGAGATATTTTTTCTTTATCGCCGCTCCTATGTGTTTGTTTTAGGGTTCTCCAATCCCTACTTTATTTCTTAGGGACGAAGGTTTCCCAGGTCTGATCATCGTAGAAAATACGGATTTCGGTAATCTTTCTTTGCAGTTTGTCTACATATTTTACCGCCGCTTGGGCGATATTTTTAGGTGTACGATTTACACCCTGCATTTGAGGCTGGTCAAAGAGCGAGGGAGAAGTAGGGGAGGCTGCGGCTCCTTCGGCTCCAAAATCGAGCATAGGCTCGGCAGAGGCGGCTCCAGAAGGCTGACTGCCCTGCTTCATCCCCTCAGCACCACCGGCTGCTCCATCCGTAAGACCCTGATACATGTCTGCAGCACCCTCTTCGCTGCCACCCTGGGAAGCCTGGTTCTGATACATAGGAGGAGTACCGTAGAGTACCCAATAAACGTTTACCTGAGGAAAACTCTTATGGATGCCATCCACAATACTGAGCGATGGATTGGTCTTCCCGTTGAAAATATTGCTCAGTGTAGCGGTCGAGATTCCGATCATCTGAGCGAAGTTTTGCTGAGTGAGGTGCTGGTCCTCCATCAGCTGTCTGATTCTATCTTTCATGCTCTAAAAATTTTAGCGTTCATTTTTCTACTGATACGATGTTTTATTTCCGAACAAGCCACTTTTGGGCCCTTTTTCGGTTGATTTTACAAAGATAAAGCAAAAATTTAGAATAACCAAACATTTCTGAATAAATTTAGATTTTTAAACTTTAGGTTTCTGTTTATAAATTTGAATTCTACTCACTCCAGTGTTCGGTTTTTATGTTTAGTTTTATAAATATAAACCTATCAATCAAAATATATGACGAACCTTTTCTTTATAGATTTAGGCTAAATCACTGGTTATTCATACCATAAACTGCCTAAATAAAGGCATATAGAGCGGTTTATGCAATGTTTACCCCACACCTATGTAAAAATCTATGGTTTATAAAACAACTAAAATATATAACTAACTGAGTTTCCGTTACTTACAAATTCAAAATATAGTATGAATATTTATTCATTCATAACCATAAACACCCTATTTTACCTTTATTTTTATAAATATAAAACATAAATTCGTGTATTTAGTTTTCTTGCATTTATGTTTATAAATCAAAATCACCCGTTTTGATTTGTGAATTTAAAAACGTAAACTTAAGAAATATAAACCTTAACAAATGCAAACAACCGATTTCAGACAACAGGAAATGGCTAATTTTTCCATTTCTAGCGTATTCCAGCCCATCGGCAAGGAAACGGGCAAATTCGCGAGTAATGAAGAGGGTTAATTTATGTAAGTTACTGATAACCAATAAAGTTAAGTCTATTTTCAGGCGAAACAGGAAAATGGGCATCTAGCTCGAAAAATCGCTTAAATCCCCCATTTTTGCCCAAAAATCGCCCAAAATGAGCCCAGTTAAGCGCCCCCAAAAGAGCCGAAAATCACCTATTTGGGGCAAATTTATAATGCTAAACGCTAGTTGGCTGCTTTCTGGAAACAGGCAGCAAAGAAGGGCGAAAACGGAAACGAGCTCCTGCCGAGAGAAAACTCTCAGCAGGAGCTCGCCTACTCTCCCCCACCTCGCTCTTCAGCATCAGTGAAGGATAAAAAAGATGAGTTCTTTCATCAGTTCACCTACCGGAGTGGATGGATTATCCAGTCCCTTTATCTTCGCATCCACCTCCTTAAACTTCTCAATAATCGCCATCACTTTCACGCCCGTATAGTTCCTCATTCCTGTAATATATTCGCGCGCCGCCCAAGCTCCGCGCAAATCCAGGAATTTTGCGAGCTCATTTTCGTTCTGCCTGTTGGGTGCATAATAAGCAATCATCAGGTTTTGGAAATAAGTAAAGAGCATCGGGAGAAGCGTGAAGAGAGAACCACTCTTCGGATTGCTGTCAAAATAATTTATTATCTGATTTGCCTTGAACACATCGCGGTTGACGATGGCACTTCTCAGCTCGAAGGCATTGAAGTCTTTGCTCACCCCTATTTCTCGCTCCACAATCTCCGGAGTAACACGCCGGTCATTCTCTGGAAGAGAAATGAGCAGTTTGTCGAGCTCGGAAGTGAGTCGGTGCAAATCTGCTCCCACATGATCAGCCACCATCTGAGTAGCCTTGGGTTCTATGGTTGCCTTACGGGTCTTGAGATATGTCTCGATGAAGCCCGGCAGATTTCGGTCGTAGAGTTTCTTGCTCTCAAAAACCACACCCGCCTTGGCAGCGAGGGCAGAAAACTTTTTACGACTGTCGAGCTTGCCGTTTTTATGACAGAAAACAAGGATGGTTGTTTTTACCGGATTTTCGAGGTACTTCTCGAGCGCTTCCAAATTCCGCAAATTCTGAGCCTCTTTCACAACCACCACTCTATACTCCGCCATCATCGGGTAGCCCTTGCACAAATCTGCCACTTGCGCCCCCGTAACATCAGCTCCGAAAACCACCGTCTGATTGAAGTCACGCTCCTCGGGCTGGAGCACATTTTCTGAAATGTAGTCGCAGATCTTATCTATATAAAAAGGTTCCTCGCCCATCAGAACATAGACGGGAGAATACTTCCGAGCCTTCAAATCTTTCATGATTGACTCGTAACTTATTGCACTTTTCTTTTCTACCATTGGATTATTTTTTGTAACTTTGCACCCAGCAAACTCCGGGGGTGCGGACAAGCATTTGCTCCGCCTCCAGGTTCGCAGTTTTCTGAGGTGCAGTTTTCAGCTGCACTTCGACTGCAAAGTTACAAAAAATAAATTGAACTGCCTATATAAAAGAGGTAGTTTTTGAAAATGAGGTATGGTTAAAAGAAGAAAAGAAACCATATCGAAAACAGAAAAGAAAGAAATATAACCCCTATATATAATAAGGTATAGAAAAATGATTCGCTTAAATTTGCCATCTTTCGACATCAAGGTTTCGGGCTCAAAACAGCATCCCCAGATACTGGATGTGCTGCGCCGGAAGTTCATCACGCTCACTCCCGAAGAGTGGGTGCGCCAGCATTTCGTTCATTTTCTCATCGAGCACAAGGGGTATCCTGCCTCTCTGCTCGCCAACGAAATCCAGCTGAAATGTGGCGACAAGGTGCTGCGCGCCGACAGTGTGCTCTACTCCCGTGAGTTGCAACCCCGCATGATTATCGAGTACAAAGCCCCTCACATCCCCATCACGCAGAAAGTGTTCGACCAGATTTCGGTCTACAATCTTCTGCTCCATGTTGACTTTCTGGTGGTGAGCAACGGGCTGGAGCATTACATCTGCAAGATGGATTATGAAAGTAAAAAATATGTATTTTTAGAGACTATTCCCGATTATTCCGATTTATTGACATTATGAGAGCGTCGTGGATAGTCCAGAAGTTTTTAAACAGAGCTTTCCCCAGCCTTCAAAATTTGCGAATTTCCGCCCAACCGGCCATCCGTTTTAGAATTCGCGAATTTTGAAGGCCTTTTTCTGCCTTCTTTTCCTCTCCCTTTTTGAGTACTCCTTTTCCTCCCCCTTTTTGAGCACTCCTTCCTCTCCCATCCCCCTTCTCGCGTTATTTTTTAATAAAAAACCCATTTTCATTTTGTAGTCTCCTCCTTTTATACTATCTTTGCATAAGATAAGCTGCACTCGGCAATTTGAAAGCAAGCTTTCATTGCTCTCGTTTGCATTATCTTTGCAACTAATATATATATATTAAGGTATAGACTGCCTAAAAGAACAGAAAGAAATGGAGAATAAAAAGATAAAAATCGCCGTAGCCGGAACAGGATATGTAGGCCTGAGCATCGCTACCCTGCTGAGCCAGCATCATGAGGTGGTGGCCGTAGACGTGATACCCGAAAAGGTGGAGCTCATCAACTCGCGCCGCTCGCCTATCCAGGACGAATACATAGAGAAATATCTGGCTGAAAAGGAACTCAACCTCAAAGCCACAACCGATGGAGAAGAAGCCTATAAGGATGCCGACTTCGTAGTGATTGCCACACCAACCAACTATGATCCGGTGAAAAACTACTTCGACACCTCGCACGTAGAAGAAGTCATCCGCCTGGTGATGCAGGTGAATCCCGATGCCATCATGGTCATCAAGAGCACCATCCCGGTAGGCTACACCGAAAGCATCCGCCAGAAGACGGGCAGCAAGAACATCATCTTCGCTCCCGAATTCCTGCGCGAGAGCAAGGCACTCTACGACAACCTCTACCCGAGCCGCATCATCGTGGGCAGACCGAATGGTGACGAGCGACTGGACCAGACAGCCCGCACCTTTGCAGAACTGCTGAAAGAGGGAGCCATCAAGCAAGACATAGAAACCCTGTTCATGGGACTTACCGAGGCAGAGGCGGTGAAACTCTTCGCCAATACCTACCTCGCCCTGCGCGTGAGCTACTTCAACGAATTGGATACCTACGCCGAAATGAAGGGCCTCGACACCAAGGCGATTATCGACGGAGTGGGTCTGGACCCTCGCATCGGAACCTTCTACAACAACCCTTCCTTCGGATACGGCGGCTACTGTCTGCCGAAAGATACCAAGCAGCTGCTCGCCAACTATGCCGATGTGCCTGAGAACCTGATTCAGGCGATTGTGGAGAGCAACCGCACCCGCAAGGATTTCATCGCCGACCGCGTGCTGAACATGGCTGGCTACTACGATTATGCCAACCAGAACAACTTCAGCGAGGAGGAAGAGAAGCCTTGCACCATCGGCGTATACCGCCTCACGATGAAGAGCAACAGCGACAACTTCCGCCAGAGCAGCATACAGGGCGTGATGAAGCGCATCAAGGCAAAGGGCGCGCAGGTTATCATCTACGAACCTACGCTGAAAGACGGAACCACCTTCTTCGGAAGCCGCATCGTAAACAACCTGGATGCCTTCAAGCAGCAGAGCCAGGCCATCATCGCCAACCGGTATGACAAGTGTCTGGATGATGTGGAAGAAAAGGTTTACACCCGCGATATTTTCAGAAGAGACTGATCTGAACTGAAAGTTAATAGTTAAAAGTTAACAGTTAAAAGCGGAAGACGGAATATAGGAAACAATAATATTTATAATAAAGAGAAAAATAAGAAATGGCAAAATTAGTAATCAATTCCTATGAGGAATTTGCATCTCACCTCGGTGAGAAGTTAGGAGAATCAGACTGGTTGCAGATTGACCAGGACCGTATCAACAAGTTCGCAGACGCTACACTCGACCCACAGTGGATTCACGTAGACGTAGAGCGCGCCAAGGTAGAAAGCCCTTACCACAGCACCATCGCTCACGGTTACCTCACCCTCTCTGTACTCCCATACCTCTGGCAGCAGATTATCGAGGTAAACAACCTCAAGATGCTCGTAAACTACGGCATGGACAAGATGAAGTTCGGTCAGCCAGTCATCACCGGTTCACGCGTGCGCCTGGTAGCCACTCTCCACGACATCCAGAACATCCGTGGCATCTGCAAGACCAGCATCAAGTTTGACATCGAAATAGAAGGTCAGCGCAAGCCAGCCCTCTCAGGCATCGCTTCTTTCCTCTACTATTTCAACAACTAAAAGATGGCAGCAGGTAAATGGATTGGTGGTGTGCTCGGTTTCATCACAGCCGGTCCGCTGGGAGCCCTGGCAGGCTATGCCCTCGGTTCGCTCTTTGAGCACGGACTGGATGCGGTAAACCGCGACGGCGACCACCATTACAACAACGCCTACGATGCCTACAGCGGCCAGCAGCACAGCGGCCGCCAGGGCTTCGGAAACCAGGGCTACGGCCGCCAGCAGAGTTATGAGGGAGAGCGAAACTCCTTCATGTTCTCGCTGCTGGTGCTCAGCTCCTACATCATCAATGCAGATGGCAAGATCATGCATTCCGAGATGGAGATGGTGCGCCGCTTCCTGCGTCAGAATTTCGGCGAGGCAGCCAAGCAGCAGGGTGAGGAAATCCTCCTCAAACTCTTCGAACAGCAGAAGCAGATGGGCATGCAGCAGTACCGTTCGGTGATACAGGACAGCTGTCATCAGATACGTGCCAACATGATGTATGAACAGCGCCTGCAGTTGCTCAATTTCCTCGTCATGATAGCCCAGGCTGATGGAGTTGTGAATTCTCAGGAGATTCAGGCACTCAAGGAGATGGCCATCCACATGGGGCTTTCTGCCGAGGATGTAGACCAGATGCTGAACCTGGAGAGCGGGGCTTCTTCAGCAGGTAGTCTGGATGATGCCTACCATGTTCTGGGTATCAGTCCTGACGCCTCAAACGATGAGGTGAAGGCCGCATACCGCAAGATGGCGCTCAAGCATCATCCTGACAAGGTAGCAGCACTGGGCGAAGATGTGCGCCGTGCAGCCGAGAAGAAATTTCAGGAAATCAACGACGCCAAAGACCGCATTTACAAGGCTAGAGGACTCTAGGTTCCAGATTAGGATTAAAAGTTCCAGATTAGGATTAAAGGAGTTAAGACAGATTGTCCTAGCTGCCTGAAAACGAAAAAAAATAAAGGCTCGCCAAGCAATTTTGGCGAGCCTTTATTGTATCTTATCGTATCTTTATCAGAAGATTATCATCCGAAAAGAGCGGAGAGAGGAGGAAGATTAATCCTCACCCTCAGTCTTTCTTCTGCGGATAGCGCGCTTGCGCTTTGGCTTCTCCTCAGTCTTAGGAGACTCAATCTTAACACCAGCCAATTCTGGGTCGATGAGGATACGGCCACAATACTCACAAGGGATAATCTTCTTGTGCATCTTGATGTCGAGCTGGCGCTGAGGTGGAATCTTGTTGAAGCAACCACCACATGCATCACGCTGCACG